>JAFEFP010000297.1 GCA_018240545.1 Pseudomonadota bacterium
GTGCGCGCTGGTGCAATTCGGCTTGCGCGCGCCGTGGTTCGGCCTGGTCGGGTTCGTGTTCGCGATCGTCGTGCTGTACTACTGCTGGGGTCCGCGTGATCTCGAACGCGACGTCGAGGCCATCGACAAGGCGTCCGACAGCGCGGCGCGCCTGGCCGCGGCGCAAGCGCTGCGCCGCGACGGCGAAAATGCCGAGTTGCCGTTCGTCGCGGAGCATCTGGTGGCGGCGACATTCCGGTCGGCGCTCGCGCGCTGGTTCGGCGTGCTGTTCTGGTTCGTCGTGCTCGGTCCCTGCGGCGCGCTCCTGTATCGGCTCGCACAGCGGCTTGTGGCCGCGCCGGCCGAGGGCGATTCCCGACTCGCCCGCACCTTCGCCGCGCTGCTCGACTGGCTGCCGGCCCATCTGATGGCGCTGGCGCTGGCGCTGGCTTCGAACTTCGATGCCGTGTTCACGGCCTGGCGCGACTACCACCGTGCGCATCCATCCGGTTACACGAACCTGGACCTGGGCTTTCTCGATGCGATCGCGCGTGCCAGCGTCAGCGCGGATGTCGCCGCCGATGGCAATGCCGACGCGCACAGCCCGCTGGTGGCCCTGGACGACGCGATGGTGCTGGTGCGCCGCGTGCTGGTGGTGTGGCTGACGTTGATCGCGCTGGTCGTGCTCGGCGGATTTTTCTAGTATCCGAAGTTCCGTTCGCCCTGCGCGCAGGGCCCTGGGCGCGAAGTCGCAGGGCAAGCGGCGTTGCGACTTCGCTCGCTGCGCGAGCCAAGCCTGTCCTTCGCCTGTCGAAGGGCTTCATGCGAACGGTTAGCTAGGCCGCGTCGCCTCGCAAGGCCCGAACTTTTTCTTCCAGCACCGCGGCACTCGCGCCGTGCGCCGGCACCACCGCGCCGGCAACCAGTTCGATCCTCGACCAGAACCGGCGCGGCAGGCGCAGGCGCCCGAGCGTCGAATCGCGGCGACTGAAGATGCTGCCCCACAGGCCGCGCACCGCGAGCGGCACCACCGGCACCGGCCGCGCGGCGAGGATGCGCTCCACGCCCGGGCGGAACGGCTGCATGCTGCCGTCGCGGGTGATGCCGCCTTCCGGGAAGATGCACACGATGTTGCCGTCAGCCAGTTCCTTGTCCACTTCGGCGAACGCGCGCTGCATCAGCGCAGCATCTTCCTTCGCGCCGGCGATCGGGATCGCCTTGGCCGCCTTGAATACCCACTTCAGGAACGGGATGTCGAAGATCTTGTAGTACATCACGAAGCGCACCGGCCGGCGCACGCAACCCATGACCAGCAGCGGGTCCATGAAGCTGACGTGGTTGCACACCAGCAGCGCCGGTCCGTGCTCGGGAATGTTTTCCAATCCCTGCGTGCGGATGCGGTACAAGGTGTGGATCAGCACCCAGTCGATGAAGCGCAGCAGGAATTCGGGCACCAGGGTGTAGATGTAGATCGCCACGGCCGCGTTCATCAGCGCGGTCGCGAGCAACAGGCCCGGAATGCTCAGGTTGGCCTTGTTCAACAGCAGCGCCGACACGATCGCGGCGATGACCATGAACAGCGCATTCAATATGTTGTTGGCCGCGATCACGCGCGACACGCGCGCGGGATCGCTGCGCGACTGGATCAGGGCGAACAGCGGCACGATGAAGAAACCGCTGAAAATGGCCATCAGCACGAGGTCGATCAGGATGCGCCACACGTGCGGCATCGCCAGCATTTGTGTGATCGACAGGTTCAATTCCCCGACGCTGCCCGGATGGGCGAAGTACAAATCCATGCCGAACACGGTCATGCCGATCGAACCGAACGGCACGAGGCCGATCTCGACCTTGTGCCCGGACAGTTTTTCGCACAGCACCGAGCCCAGGCCGATGCCAACCGAAAACACCGTCAGGATCAGGGTGTATACGCCAGGGCCGCCGCCGAGCACGACCTTGGTGTAGTTCGGCAGCTGGGTGAAATAGATCGAGCCGTAGAACCAGAACCAGGACACGCCCAGGCACGACAGGAAGATCGAGCGGTCGGTGCGGATGTAGGCGACGTTGCGCCAGGTTTCGCTGAACGGGTTCCAGTTGAGTTTCAGGTTCGGATCCGGCGCGGGCGCGCGCGGCATGGCGAGCGCACAGAAAAGCCCGATGATGGCGATGCCGATGGTGGCGCCGCCGACCAGCCATGCGCCCCAGCCATCGACGCGGATCAGGCTGGTGCCGGCGATGGTGCCGAGCAGGATCGCGACGAACGTGGCCATCTCGATCAGGCCGTTGCCGCCGGTCAGTTCGCGCTGGTCCAGCACCTGCGGCAGCAGGCCGTACTTGAGCGGGCCGAACAAGGTGGAATGCACGCCCATCATGAACAGCATCGCCAGCAGCAGCGGGATGCTGTGCGCGTGAAAGCCGACGAAGGCGATGCCCATGATGCCGATTTCCAGCAGTTTTACGAATTGCGCGAGGCGCGCCTTGTCGTATTTGTCCGAGAGCTGGCCACTGGTGGCCGAAAACAGCAGGAACGGCAGGATGAACAGGCCCGCGGCGAGGTTGGTGTAGAAATTCACGTCCTTGACGGTGAGCTGCGCGGTCAGGAACGCGACCAGGATCACGAGCGCGTTCTTGAACACGTTGTCGTTGAACGCGCCCAGCGCCTGGGTCAGGAAAAACGGCAGGAAGCGCCGCTCGCGCAGCAACTGGAACTGGTTGTGGTCGGCCATTGGCCCTCCTCGGATTCTGAAGGGTAGCAAACCGCGGGTCGACGGCGAACTGGTTCGCGCTGGCGCAGATCGTTACACTTTGCGCCCCTTTCGTTTCCGGCCGATTCGATGATTCGCTTCCGTTTGCTGGTCCGTTGCGCGCTGTGTGCGGTCTTCGCCGCGGGAACTGCCTTTGGCGCCGACGACGCTCTGGTCCGCGCCCTGCCGACGCCGGACATGGCCAAGCTGCCGAAGGACACGGCGCGGCAATTGAGCCAGGCGCGCGCGGACTTCGAGAAAGCCAGGGTTGGCCTGATCGGCAACGACCTCGCGCTTGCCTATGCCGAAATCGGCGCGTTGTACTTCCGCGCCGGACTCGACGATGCCGCCGCGGTCGCGTTTTACGACGCCAGCCAGCTCGCGCCGAAGGATGCGCGCTGGTTGTACCTGCGCGGGGTGGTTGCGCAGGCCATGAAGCGGGGCGCGGACGCACGCGCGGATTTCGAGGCGGCATTGGCGCTGGACAAGGTCTACCTGCCGATCCGCTATCGTCTGTCGGATACGTTGATTGGCCTGGGCGACCTCGACGCCGCGCACAAGGTGCTGGCCGACGCCCTGCCGGCGGGCGACGGGCATGCCGCGCTGTTTGCGATGCTGGGCCGTCTGGAACTGCACCAGAAAGACTATGGCGCGGCGATCGAGCACCTGCAGCAGGCGCTCAAACTCGAGCCACAGGCCAATGCCCTGTATGCGGACCTGGCCGCCGCATTCGCCGGGCATGGCGATGCGGCACAGGCCACGGCAGCCCGGGCCAAGGCCGGGACCACGCCGCCGAACCTGGCCGATCCGCTGGTCGCCGGAATCTTCGGCGCAGCGGCGACTCCCGCGCCGGCCCTGCACGGCTCCGCGCTGGAACAGGCGCGACAGCTGCTGGCACGACGCGACTTCGTCACGGCGCGCGACAAGGCTGCCGATGCGGCCAACGCCAACCCCAAAGACGTGGAAGCGTTTGCCTTGCTGGCGCGGCTGGACGGCCTGTTGGGCAATGGCGCGTTCGCGCGGGAAGAAGCCACGCAGGCACTCGAACTGGATCCCGCCAACGCCAGCGCCAACCTGAGCCAGGGCATGGTGGACGAATTCGCTGGCGGGGCCGCCAAGGCGTTGCCGTATTACCAGCGTGCCGTCGCCAGCGATCCGGACCAGCCCGATGCGCGCCTGCTGCTCGGCAACGCCTTGATGCGTGCGGGCAACTATGCGCAGGCAGCCGTGCAATACCGGCAACTGGTGCGCATCCTCGATGGCAACGCGAGTGCCGAAGCTCGCCTCGCGGCGGCGCTGGCGATGGCCGGACAATGCCGGGACGCCCTCGACGAGGTCAACGCGCGTTTGTCCAAGCGCGCCCAGGACGGCGACCTGATGCAGGTGTTCGTGCGCCTGGCCAGCACCTGTCCGGCGGCTTCCGCCGACGAGCGGGGCATGGCGCTGGATTACGCCAAGGCCTTGTACAAGCAGCGCCCGGACGCCGGCGATTCCACGGCGCTGGCGCTGGCGCAGGCGGCCAACGGCAAGTTCGACGATGCCCAGAAGGCGCAGGCCGAAGCCATTTTCGAGGCGGTACGCCTGCGCGACACGGCGCGCGCGGACATGTATCGGCGCACCATGCGCGACTTCGTCGCCAAGCGGCGACCCGCACAGCCGTGGCCGGCGGAACATCCCTACGTCAAGCCGCCGCCACTTGCGGCGCTTGTGCCCCCGCCCTCGTCGCCATGACGCCGGCGTTGCCAAGCCGTCCCGTTTTCGTCAGCATTGGCGCATGGCAGGGTGGCGCGAACGCTGGACCAGCTGGTGGCGCAGGCCGCAAGTCGCAGTGCCGGCGACGACAGGCGTGGTCTGGAAGCTGCGCGTCGAGCGCGACCGTGCCGCGATCGGCCGCTTCAACGAACGCATGGAAAAGACCCTGCTGCCGAGTGTGCCCGAGTCCGCGCTGCGCGCCCTGCAGATATCCGTCGATGAATTGCTCACCAATGTCCTGATGCACGCACAGCAGGCCTCGGGCACGATCGACCTGCAACTGGCGCGTTCGCCCGGCGCGGTCGACGCGATCATCGAGTATTTCGCCGAACCGTTCGACCCGACCACCTGGCAGGCGCCGCCGCCCGGCGACAGCATCGATGCCGCGCGCATCGGCGGCCACGGCATCCCGCTGGTACGCCAGCTGATGGACGAATTCCGCTACGGGCACATCGACGGCCGCAACATCCTGCAATTGCGCAAGAAGTGTTGACGGTGACCCTGCGTCGGCGCAATGATGCGCGCCGATCGCCACCTTGGACAGGGGAAATTCCATGCGCAATGCAGTCGTGTTTCTTGCCGGTTTCGGCTTGGCGGCCGCGGCATTGCCGGCCGCGGCGACGATCACCGTCCTGAACCAATGGCACCTGGGCGAGGCCGATGCGGGCGCCAGCGCCGGGGGTGCCGGTGCCGCCGCCACGGTCGACAGTGTCGGCAGTTTCAACCTGAACAAGGTTGGTGCACCGGTATATGCGTCCGATGTGCCGCCGCGCATCGGCAGCATGCTGTCGATGGCGTTCAACGGCACGACCGACGAATACATGAACACGTCGGGCGTTGCCTCGACCCTGACCGACAATTTCGGCATCGAAGTCTGGGTGAAGTCCAACGGCAACACGTCGGGCAATGCTGCCATCGCCTACAACGGCAATACCAGCAATGCCGGCTGGGGCATTTATCGCGGCGGGGCGAATTACGGTTTCCTGTACGGCGGTATCACCCTGACCACACCGACTCCGATCTCGCCGCAGTGGACCGAACTGGCCCTGGTGCGCGATAGCGGCACGACCCGGTTCTACGTCAATGGCGCGCCGGTTTACGCCGGTGCGGTTGGACCCAATCCGCCGTCCGGCGGCGTGGGGATCGGCGGCAATCCGCTGTCATCGGGCTTCGAATTGTTCGATGGCAAGATCGACGAGGTGCGTATTTTCAGTTTCGCACCGGGCGCATTTTCGGCGGGCGACCTGAATCTTCCTGCGCTCGCGCCGACGCCGGTGCTGGGCCTGCGCGCGCTGGGTTTGCTGGCGCTGGGACTGTGCGGCCTGGGTTGGCTCGGGTTGCGCCGACGCATCAGCGGCTGAGCGCGCGCCAGCCGATGTCGCGGCGGCAGAACAGGCCGTCGCCGCCGATCCTGCGCACTGCGTCGTAGGCGCGCTGCTGCGCGGCGGCGAAGTCCGCGCCGAGCGCGCACACGGTCAGCACGCGACCGCCGGCGGTGACGATCTTGCCGTTTTCCGCCTTCGTGCCGGCATGAAAGACCTTCACGTCGGCGCCGAAATCCGCATCGAGCCCGGTGATGGCGTCGCCAAGGCGCACGGTGCCGGGGTAGCCGTGCGCGGCCAGCACGACGCCGAGCGCCACGCGTTCGTCCCAGGACACGCTGATCCGGTCGAGGCGCCCGTCGAGCGCGGCGTCGATCATGTCCACGAGGTCGGACTTGAGCCGCAGCAGGATCGGCTGGGTCTCCGGATCGCCGAGGCGCACGTTGAACTCGATCACGCGCGGCGCGCCGGCCTTGTCGATCATCAGTCCCGCGTACAGGAAGCCGATGAAGGGAGCGCCCTCGGCGGCCATGCCGGCCAGGGTCGGCTCGATGATCTCGCGCCGGATGCGGCGCTCGATGTCGGGCGTGACCACCGGCGCGGGCGAATACGCGCCCATGCCGCCGGTGTTGGGACCGAGATCGCGGTCGTCGCGGCGCTTGTGGTCCTGGCTGGTGGCCAGCGGCAGCGCGCGGCGGCCGTCGCACAGCACGATGTAGCTGGCTTCCTCGCCGTCGAGGAACTCCTCGATCACCACGCGCGCGGAAGCTTCGCCGAGCAGGTGCGCGCCGAGCATGTCATGCAGCGCCTGTTCGGCATCGGCCAGGGTCAGTGCGACAACGACGCCCTTGCCGGCGGCCAGGCCGTCGGCCTTGATCACGATCGGCGCGCCGTGCGCGCGCACATGCGCGAGCGCGGGCTTGAGCTGGTCGAATGCGGCGTGGCGCGCGGTCGGGATGTTGTGGCGGACGAGGAATTGCTTGGCGAAGGTCTTGGAGCCTTCCAGTTGCGCGGCGAGCTTGCGCGGGCCGAAGCAGCGCAGGCCGGCGCCGCGGAAGCGGTCGACGATGCCCGCGACCAGCGGTACCTCGGGGCCGACCACGGTCAGCGCAACGCCTTCCGATTGCGCCAGGCGCAGCAAGCCGTCGATGTCGTGCATCGCCACTTCCGCATTGCGCACGCCGGCTTCGGTCGCGGTACCGGCGTTGCCGGGCGCAACGATGACTTCGCTTGCGCGCGATGACTGGCGGATTTTCCAGGCCAGCGCGTGTTCGCGACCGCCGGAGCCGATGACGAGGATTTTCATTTGCGTCGTACCAATTTGCGCGAGCGCTTAATTTGCTCGTCATTCCGGCAGGGACTGCCGGAATCCAGAGGCCAGGGACGGCAGGCATCGCCCGTTCGCCGTGCTGCGTCCTGCGGTCTGGATCCCGGCAATCCATGCCGGGATGACGTGGAAAAATCAATGTCTGAAGTGGCGCACGCCCGTAAACACCATCGCCATGCCGTGTTCGTCCGCAGCAGTGATGCACTCGGCGTCGCGCAGCGAGCCGCCGGGCTGGATCACCGCCAGGATGCCCGCGGCGGCGGCGGCATCGATGGCGTCGCGGAACGGGAAGAATGCGTCCGACGCCATCACGCTGCCGGAGATCTCCAGGCCCGCTTCCTCGGCCTTGAGCGCGGCGATCTTCGTGCTGATCACGCGACTCATCTGACCGGCGCCGATGCCGATGGTGCGGCTGTCGCGCGCGTACACGATCGCGTTGGACTTGACATACATCGCCACATGCCAGGCGAACAGCAGGTCGCGCAGTTCGTCCGCGTCCGGCTCGCGCACCGAGACGATCTTCAGGTCCGACAGCAGCAGGGTGTCGCGATCGGTGTCCTGCACCAGCACGCCGCCGGCGATGCGCTTGTAATCGCGCGTCAAGGGTTCGTGTTCCGGCCAGGCGCCGCTGGCGAGCACGCGCACATTGGGCTTTTTCGCGAACGCGGCGAGCGCGGCGGGATCGATTTCCGGCGCGATCACCACCTCGACGAATTGCCGGTCCAGGATGGCCTGTGCGGTGGCTGCATCCAGCGGCTGGTTGAACGCGATGATGCCGCCGAAGGCCGACACCGGATCGGTCGCATGGGCCTTGTCGTAGGCGTCGCGCGCGGTGGCGCCGATCGCCACGCCGCAGGGATTGGCGTGCTTGACGATGACGCAGGCCGGCGCCTTGCGGAACGCCTTGACGCATTCCAGCGCCGTGTCCGCGTCGGCAAGATTGTTGTAGGACAACTCCTTGCCGGCCAGCATGCGTGCGGTGGAGACGCAACCCGGCTGGCCTCCGCCTTCCAGATACAGCGCCGCATTCTGGTGCGGGTTTTCGCCATAGCGCAACGTCGCGGCGCGCGTGAAGGCCAGATGCAGGCTCGGCGGGAATGGATCCACGCCGTCGGCGAGCAGGCGCGCGCCGAGCCAGTTCGCGATCGCACCGTCGTAACGCGCCGTGTGGGTGAAGGCCTTGGCGGCCAGCTGGCGACGGCGTTCCAGCGTGGTGCCCTTGTCCGTGCGCAAGGTCTGGATCAGCTCCGCGTAGTCGGCCGGATCGACCAGGGTGACGACGTATTCGTGGTTCTTGGCCGCGGCGCGCAGCATCGCCGGCCCGCCGATGTCGATGTTCTCGATCGCGTCGTCCATCGTGCAATCCGGCGTGGCCGTGGCCTGCTCGAACGGATACAGGTTCACGACCAGCAGGTCGATGCCCTCGATGCCGTGTTCGGCCATCACCGCGTCGTCCCGGCCGCGCCGGCCGAGCAGGCCGCCATGGACCTTCGGGTGCAGGGTCTTGACCCGGCCGTCCATGATTTCCGGAAAGCCGGTGACGTCGGCGACTTCGCGTACCGCCAACCCGGCCTCGCGCAGTGCGCGCGCGGTGCCGCCGGTGGAAATCAGCACGACGCCGAGCGCATCGAGTCCGCGCGCCAGGTCGATCAGGCCGGTCTTGTCGGACACGCTCAGCAGCGCGCGCCGGATGGGAGCCAGTGTGGAATCAAACATGCGGTACCCTAAACGATTGCCTGTTGCGTTTGGCAGCGCGCAGTCCGGTGATGCTTCCGCGACCGACTGTCGCGGGTCGCGACCTCATTGGCGCACAAGTGCGCTGCGGTCCCCGTGCTCCGGCGGCCAACGATCTGCCATGGTCCACGACGGTTCTTGTTCCGGGTACCGGTGCGCCGAGTATATATCCCGAAGTCTTCAGGACAGGCCACGCAACGACAATTTCTTGCGCAGGGTCGCGCGATGCATGCCCAGCGCCTGCGCGGCGCGGCTCTGGTTGCCGTCGCTCCAGCGCAGCACTTCGCGCAGCAACGGCGCTTCGACTTCGTGCAGCACCATCTCGTAGAGTCCGGCCGGCACCTGCGCATCGAGGTCCGACAGGTAACGGCGCACCGCGCGTGCGACGCAATCGCGCAAGGCCGGTTCCAGTGTCGTTTCGGGCGCCGGTGCGGCGTGGGCAGCGACGGCGATGTTGGCGGCGGGAAACATGGTGGCGGCATCCTTGGCGATCCCGCCACGCGCAACGGCGACGGGGCGGGGAGTCTAGCGCCAAGCATGGCGCTTGGTAAGTGCCGGCGTCACAAGAACTTGAATTCGAACGCCACCGCGTTCTTGCCCGGATCGGCGACTTCGAATACCAGGGCGGCGGTTGCGCCGGGCGCCAGGCCCGTGGCGAGGCTGCGCGCGTCGGTGATGTATTCCTGCGGGCGGAAGCGGCGCATCGCGATGCGGTTTTCATCCAGATCGGACAGCGTGATTTCCACATCGGGAAATGCCTGTGCGAAACCCGCGTCGTTGCGCAGCGTGGCCGAGATGATCAGCGCGTTCGGCACCGACGGATGCGGGCGGATGTCGCGCGAGAGCAATTCGAGTTTTTCCGGATCATGGCGCAGCGGCAGGCGGCATCCCAGCGTCGCGCAGGCGCCATCGAGCAGTGGTCGCACGTGCGCATCGTCGAGCAGGAGTACGCGTTCCGCGTAACCGATCTGCGCCAGCAGCGACAACAACAGGCCGAGTGCCCCCAGCGCCCAAGGCCAGTTGCGTGCGACCGCGCGCGCACGGTGCGCGCGCGCGAACGCCGGCAGGTGCGGCCGGCGCGCGGAAGACGCGCGCGCGGGGCGCTCGTCCGGATCAAACAACAGGGTCTGCTGCTGCCCCGTCGACGGACGCAGTGCCGGCACGGTCAGCTGCGGCGGCGCGCCGTCGCCGGCATGCGCGAGCAGGTGGCGCACCGATTCGTCCGGCAATTGTTCGGTCAACGTGTGCAAGGCGTCGAACACCGCGTTGCAATGCCCGCAGCGCACGCTGCCGTGCGATTCGGCCAGCACGGCCGCGCCAACCTTGTAGATCGTCAGGCATTCCGGGCATTGGCTGTACATGGCCGGGATTCTAGCCCAAGCGCCTGCCTGCGTTTCAGGGCGCCTCGAAACCGTTGCCGAAAATGCGATCGTTGGACTCGTACGCGCCGCTGTCGCAATGGTTGTCGCGAGCGACGCCGCGCGCATCCGTGGCGAGGCCGCAAGCGCCTCCGGCATCGATGGCGGCGCTGCCGAGCAGCAGGGCATGCGTCAGCGTCGGGCCACCGTTGGCGCGCAGCGTGGCGTCGAATCCCGTCAGCAAGGACGTGCCCGTGCAACTGTTGTCCGAACCGAAATTCGCGCCGCCATCGACGGTTGGTGCGTTGCCCTGGCAGTTGTATTCGCCGTTGATGACCGTGCCGATCAGCGTCACCTGCGCATCGTTCTGGTTGAGGATCTGCCCGGACTCGGTCGATGACGTGTTGCCGCTGAGCGTGCAGTGGTCGAGCGTGGCGGTCGCCGCCGGCTTGCTGAAGAATGAGGGGAAATTGTCCAGGCCGCCGCCGAAGGCGGCGCTGTTGCCCGACAGGGTGCAATTGCTCAACTGCGCATGCCCGGCGTAGTTGAAGATGGCGCCGCCATTGCCGCTGCCGTGGTTGTCGGCGAACAACGAGCGGACCACGGTCAGGTTGGTATCGGCCGCAGCGGGGTTTTCGTTGATCAGGCCGCCCACGTTGCTGCCGGTGTTGCCGCTGATGGTCGAATCGACGATGCTCAGGTGGCCCTGATTGTCGATGCCGCCCACATTGTTGCCGGAGCCGCCGCTCACGGTGACGTGGTCGAGGGTGAGCACGCCAGCGGACTTGACCTGGATCATCAGGAAGCCGGTGGCGGCCGGGTCGCGCGCGATGGCGTGCCCATTGCCCTGGATCGTGATCGTCGAGGCGATGGGCGGCAGTCCGGTGGGTTCGTATCCCGTCGTTCCTCCGGCCGCAGTGAGTGCGACATCGCCGGTCAGCACCACGGTGTCGGCTCCGGAGCCGGCCACGCAGCCGCCCGTGACAGTGTCGGTTTCCGCCGCCGTGATCGCATCCTGCAACAGGCAGGCACCACCGACCGTTATGGTACCGGCCCACGCGCCACCACCCACGAGAAGGCAAATGGCGGAGGCGAGTCGCAGGCGGCGCAAAGCGGTGGCAGGCAACAGGCGCTGGTTCATGGCGTTCCTCGTTTGGTGTGGGCCTGTGCCGATAAACGCGATGGCGTGCGGTTTCCTATCATGCCGGCAGCAATCGCCGCTACACTCGATCCATGCTGTCTTCGCAAACGCCCATTACCGGCTTGCTGCACGCCTGGCGCGCGGGCGACACCGGCGCCTTGCCGCAGCTGACCGAGCTGGTCTACGCCCACTTGCGCACGCTGGCGCGCCAGCGCCTGCGCGGCGTGGAGCCGTCCACGCTCGATCCCACCGCGCTGGTGCACGAGAGCTTTCTGCGCCTGTGCAACGCGGACATCGACTGGCGCGATCGCGCGCATTTCTTCGCGCTGGCGGCCCTGCACATGCGCAATGTGCTGATCGACCACGCGCGCGCGCGCGACGCGGACAAGCGCGGCGGCGGTGTGTTCCATGTCACCCTGACAGCCGATGCCGCGCTGGCGGCGGAAACTCCCGAATTGCTGGCGCTGGATGCCGCACTGCGCCGGCTCGAAGGCGAGGACGCGCGCACCGGCAAGATCATCGAACTGACCTATTTCGGCGGCCTGAACCGGGACGAGATCGCGCATGTGCTGGCCGTTTCGGTGCCCACCGTCGATCGCGGCCTGCGCTTTGGCCGGGCGTGGCTAAAGCGCGAACTGGCGGCCTAGAACCTCTGTCTAACCTGCTGCGCTCGACATATTGCACGTCGGCGGTGCTCGAAATCCTCGTTTACATCTGAGTAAACTCCGGTTCCCGCGCTCCGGCGTCGTGCAATCTGTCGTCGCTCGCGACGGTTGAACAAAGGTTCTGCTGTCTATGAATCGCTTTGCGCGTTTGCAGGAATTGTTCGACGCGGCGGTCGCACTGGGGCCGGAGCAACGCGAAAAATTCGTGACCGATGCCTGCGCCGGCGATGCCGCGTTGCGCACGGAACTCGATGCCTTGCTCGCGGCCGATGCGCGGGCGCACGATCCACTGGCCGCGAGTGTCGCGCGCGGTACCGCGGAGCATTTCGACAGCGGCGCGCCATGGCTGGGCCGGCGCATCGGCAATTACCGCGTCCTGCGCGAACTCGGCCGAGGCGGCATGGGCAGCGTGTTCCTCGCCGAACGCGCCGATGCCGAGTACGAAAGCCGGGTGGCGATCAAGCTGATCCGGGGATTTCCCACGACCACGGCGCTGGAGCGCCTGCGTCGCGAGCGCCAGTTGCTCGCCGGCCTCGTGCATCCGCATATCGCGCGCCTGCTCGACGGCGGCACCACGGAAGAGGGCCAGCCATACCTGGTGATGGAATACATCGACGGCATGCCGCTCGCGCAGTGGCTGGAAACGCGGCGGCCGGCGCTGGCGCAGCGCTTGCGCCTGTTCCAGAGCCTGTGCGAGGCCGTGCACTGCGCCCACCAGAACCTGATCGTGCACGCCGACCTGAAACCGGCCAACATCCTGGTGCGCGCGGATGGCTCGCCGGCGCTGCTGGATTTCGGCATCGCGCGGCTGAATGCGCCGGACGCCGGCGGGGAGCGCGTCACCGAATTGCGCGCGTTCACGCCGCAGTACGCGAGCCCGGAACAGCTGCACGGCGCGGCGGTAACCACGGCGAGCGACGTGTACGCGCTCGGCCTCATCCTGTACGAATTGCTGTGTGGAAAAATATACAAATCCTGCGGGGTGGCGGAAAGCTGGCGCCAGGCGCGGCCGGGACGCGTCGCCCGTGCCGGTGCGGATTGGCTGCGTGGCGATGCGCCGCGCCTCGACGGCGACCTCGAGCACGTCGTGCGCCGCGCGCTGGACGAGGACCCGGCGCGACGCTATGCCTCGGCGGCGGCGCTGTCCGACGACATCACGCGCTATTTCGACGGGCGGGTGCTGGTCGCCGGACCGGACCGCATCGGCTACCGCGTCGCCAAGTTCGTGCGCCGGCATCGTTTTGGCGTCGCCGTCGCGGCGCTGGCCGTGGTTGCCATCGTCGGCGTGGCATCGTGGCTGGGCGTCGAGCGCGGCAGGGCATTGCGCGCCGAGGCGGTGGCGCGCACCGAAGCGCATACGGCGAACGCGGTCACCGATTTCCTGGTCGGCCTGTTCCAGGACGCCGATCCGCAGCGAACGCGGGGCCGCGAGGTCAGCGCACGTGGACTGCTTGACCAGGCCAGCGCGCGCCTGGACGCCGTGCCCATCGCACAATCGCTGGTGCGGGCCCGATTGTTTACCACGCTCGGTGAAATCTACATCAGCATCGGTCAGCCTCGGCGCAGCACCGACCTGCTCGGTCGCGCGATCGCGTTGTTGCGCGCGCCCGGGGTCGATCCGCTGCGCCTGGCGCGGGCATTGAACGAGGATTGCCGTGCCTGGTCGGCGCTATCGGAGTATGCGAAGGCGCTGGCGGACTGCCGCGAAGCGATCGCGTTGCGCCAGGGGAAATTGAAACCCGACGATGCGGACCTGGGTCACAGCCACAATGCGCTTGGCGTGGCCGAACAAGGTGTCGGCGATTTCGACGCCGCCGAGCGCGACTATCGTGCGGCGCTGGCGATTTTCTCCGCTGCGGGTGCTGCGCAGCGCGGCGATGTCGCCTCGACGCTGCACAATCTGGCGTTCCTGGCATTTCATCGCGGCGACTACGCCCAGGCCCGGGACCTGTATACGCAGGCGCTGGCGGGCAAGCGTGCCGCCTATGGCAACGACGACCCGCGCACGCTCAACACGCTCGACAATCTGGCCCAGACCGAGGAGGAACTCGGCGATCTCGCCGCGGCCGAGCGCGATCTGGCGCAGGCGTTGACGCTGACCATCAAGGTACTGGGCGTCGAAAGCATCGCCGTCGCGCGTGCTCACAACGACTTGGCCAGCGTGCAGCAGGACCGGGGCGAATATGCGGCGGCGGAATCGAGCTATCGCGCTGCGCTGAATCTTTACCGACGCCTGGAGCCGGGTGAATCGATGAACTGGGCGGTCACCGCGAACAATCTGGCAACGCTCGAGGAAGACCGTGGCGACTACGCCGCAGCGCTGCCGCTGTTTCGGGATTCGCTGCGCATCCGGCTCGTGCACAACAAGGACCGCAGTGCTTCGGTCGCGCGCGCGCAGCACAACCTGGCGCGTTGCGAACTGGAATTGGGCAATCTGGCCGCCGCGCGCCCGCTGATCGACGCGGCGCTGGCCACGCGCACGGCGCTCAAGCGCGACCCGGCGCAATTGCTCGATACGCAATTGCTCGACACGCAATGGCTGTTGCGATCCGGAAAGATGCAACAAGCCGCGACCGCGCTGCATGCGTTGACGCCGCCGGACGGTCGCGGAAACTACGGGCGCCGCGCGCGTTATGCGATCGTCGAAGCCGAGCTTGCCGCGGCGAATCGGGGCTGGAAAAGTGCGCTGGCCGCGCAACGCCGTGCGCTGGATGCCTTGCGTGGTGAATTGGGAGAAAAGCATCCGGTCTATGCGCGACTGGCCGCGCAGGCGGCCGCCTACGCGCACGCCGCGCGCGATGACGCGACCGCGCGCGCGCTGCTGCAACCGGCCTTGCCGATCCTGCGCGCGGAATTCATCGAAAAGTCACCGCAGCGGGAAGCGGCGCAGCGACTCGCGGCGATTCTCAAACTGCCGTGATCAATGGCGGCGCGTGCCGTCGATCCTCACCCACCCATCGCGCACGGTTGCGCGCAGATCGTCGAACCATGGCGCATAGCGCGCGAGCAGCTCGTCATGCTGGCCGTCGAGGATGCCGGACAGCGCCAGCGCGCCGCCGGGGTTCAGGTTCTGCGCGAATATCGGCGCCAGTTCCGCGAGCGGTCCAGCCAGGATGTTCGCGACGAGCACATCGGATTGCATTTGCGGAAATTGCTGCGGAAGGTACAAATCCAGTTTTTCTGCGACGCCGTTGCGCTGCGCGTTGTCGCGGCTGGCCACGATGGCCTGTGCGTCGTTGTCCACGCCGGTCGCGCGCGCGGCGCCGAGCTTGAGCGCGGCGATGGCGAGGATGCCGGAACCGCAGCCGTAGTCGATCAGCGCCTTGCCGGCCAGGTCGGCGCCGTCCAGCCATTCCAGGCACAGCGCCGTGGTCGGATGCGTGCCGCTGCCGAACGCCAATCCGGGATCGAGCCGCACGATCACCGCATCGGCATCGTCGGGCGCATCCGTGTTCCATGGATAAATCCACAGGCGTCGCCCGAAACGCATCGGCTTGAAGGTGTCCAGCCAGGCGCGCGTCCAGTCCTGGTCCGCGACTTCGCGAAACGCAATCTGGGCCGGGTCAATGCCGGGGGTGAGCTCGGTGAGCGCCTGCGCGAGTCCGGTCCGGTCTGTGTCGGACTCGAACAATGCCTGCAAGACGATGTCGTGCCACAGCGGCGTCTCGCCAATGCCCGGCTCGAAGATCGCGCGCTCGTCCGGCGTGTCGGCGTCGGCGTCCGCAAGGGTGATCGACAGCGCACCAAGATCTTCCAGCGCGGCTTCGACGCTGGCTTGCCGGGTGGCCGGGATGGTGAGGGAGAGTTCGAGCCAAGACATTTTCAGCACCGATCCGTTCGAGTTGAGCGTAGCTCGCGTAGCGAGCGAAGTCGAAACGCCGATCGACCCTTCGACTTCGCGCCTTCGGCGCTACGCTCAGGGCGAACGGAAGATCACTAGCTCAACTTGATTGCCTTTTCCTTCGCCTCGGCGATGCGCTTTTCCAGATAGTGGATGTTCTGGCCGCCGGCGTGGAATCCGCCGTCGGCGAGGATGCGCTGCTGCAGCGGAATGTTGGTCTTGATGCCGTCGAGGATCATCTCGGCGAGCGCGATGCGCATGCGCGCGATCGCGGTGTCGCGGTCGCGGCCGTGCACGATGAGCTTGCCGATCATCGAATCGTAGTTGGGCGGGATGCGGTAGCCGTCGTAGATGTGGGTGTCGATGCGCACGCCCGGTCCGCCGGCCGCCTCGAAGCGCCGGACCGTGCCCGGACAGGGCATGAAGGTCTCCGGGTCCTCGGCATTGATGCGGCATTCGATCGCGTGGCCGGTGATCTTGATGTCGGATTGCCGGATCGAGAGCTTTTCCCCCGCGGCGATCAGCAATTGCTCGCGCACCAGGTCCACGCCGGTGATGAGTTCGGTCACCGGATGCTCGACCTGGATGCGCGTGTTCATCTCGATGAAGTAGAAGCGACCGTTCTCGAACAGGAACTCGAAGGTGCCGGCGCCGCGATAGCCGATGCGCAGGCACGCATCCACGCAGACCTTGCCGATCTCGGTGCGTTGCTGCGCGCTCAGGCCCGGGGCGGGCGCCTCTTCGACGACTTTCTGGTGGCGGCGCTGCATCGAGCAGTCGCGCTCGCCGAGGTGGATCGCGTTGCCCTGGCCGTCGGCCAGCACCTGGATTTCCACGTGGCGTGGATTCTCCAGGTATTTTTCCATGTAGACCTCGCCGTTGCCGAACGCGGCCTTGGCTTCGGTCTTGGTCATGGTCACGGAATTGGACAGGTGGGCCTCGGTGCGCACCACGCGCATGCCGCGCCCACCGCCGCCGCCGGCCGCCTTGATGATGACCGGGTAACCGATCTCGCGCGCGATTTTCGCGTTGGCCGCCGTATCTTCGCCCAAGGGCCCGCCGGAACCCGGCACGCACGGCACGCCGGCGGCCTTCATCGCGCGGATCGCCTCGACCTTGTCGCCCATCAGGCGAATGACGCTGGCCGTGGGACCGATGAAGACGAAACCGGATTGCTCCACGCGCTCGGCGAAGTCCGCGTTTTCGGACAGGAATCCGTAGCCCGGGTGGATCGCCTGTGCGTCGGTGACTTCGGCCGCGGCGATGATCGCGGGAATGTTCAGGTAACTTTCCGCCGCCGGCGCGGGGCCGATGCACACCGATTCGTCGGCCATGCCGACGTGCTTGAGGTTGCGGTCGACCGTGGAATGCACGGCCACGGTCTTGATGCCTAGGGTCTGGCAGGCGCGCAGCACGCGCAAGGCGATTTCGCCGCGGTTGGCGATGACGACTTTGTCGAGCATTTGTGCGCGCTCAGCCGATCACGAACAGCGGTTCGTCGAATTCCACCGGTTGGCCGTTCTGGCCGAGGATGGCGACCACGGTACCGGCGGTGTCGGCTTCGATCTGGTTGAACATCTTCATCGCCTCGATGATCCCGAGCGTGTCGCCGGTTTTCACGGTCTGGCCGACTTTCACGAATGGCGGGCTTTCCGGATTGGCCGAGGCGTAGAACGTGCCGACCATGGGCGAGCGCACCACGTGGCCGGGCGGCAGGCCTTTTTCGGCGGGTGCGGCGGCGGGCGCGGGCGCCGGTGCAGCGACAAGGCGCGGTGTCTCCACGTGCGCGACCGGCGCCGCCATCGGCAGGGCATAGCCGGGCTTGGGCGCGCGACTCAGGCGGACGGACTCCTCGCCTTCCTTGATTTCGATCTCGGAGAGGTTCGATTCCTCCAGGATATCGATCAGCTTCTTGATCTTGCGCAGGTCCATGTTGAATTCCTCGGTAGACGGGCGCTCAAGGCGCCTTCTTTGAATGATCGTGCTGCAAGTGATCCAGCGCCGCACGCAGCGCGAATTGGTAGCCCGCCGCGCCGAAGCCGGCGATCACGCCGACGGCCAGATCGGAAAAATACGATAGCCGGCGGAATGGCTCGCGCGCATGCACGTTGGACAGATGCACCTCGATGAAGGGAATCTTCACTGCGGCCAGCGCATCGCGCAGGGCGACGCTGGTATGGGTGAAGGCGCCCGGGTTGATCAGGATGAAGGCGGTGCCATCGTTGCGGGCGGCCTGCGCGCGCTGGATCAATTCATGTTCGGCGTTGGACTGGAACGACGTCAGTTCGGCACCCGATGCCTTCGCGTTCGCGGCCAGTTCGGCGTCGATGTCCGCCAATGTGACATGGCCGTACACCGCCGGCTCGCGCGTGCCGAGCAGGTTGAGATTGGGACCGTGCAGGACGAGAATCTTCACTACCAGCAAAACCTGAATGTCGGTTCAGAGACCGGCCAAGGCGCGAGAGTGTGCGGCAGTAAGTCCGGGTTGTCCAGCAAGATGTCTGGAAGATCGCCGAAATTCGCCGCTGTTTAACCCGGATTACGCAGGTGCGGCTCGATCCAGCGCGCAAGACTGCCCGCGGAAGTGAAGCTGCCGGCCCTCAGGTTGATCACCTTGCCGTCCGGGCCGATCAGCAGTGAATAGGGCAATACGCCCTTGCCGTCGCCGACGGTTTGCAGGGTGTCATCGGCACCAATCAGGATCGGGTAACTCACCGGCGTCGCCTTGAGCATCGTGGCGACCGCATCCGGATCGTCGATGGCCACGCCGATCACGGTGAACTTGTCGCCCGCATACTTTTTCGACGCGGCGTCGAGCAAGGGCATTTCCTCGCGGCAGGGCCCGCACCAGGTCGCCCAGAAATTGATCAGTACGGTCTTGCCGTGCCAGTCGCCGAGGCGGTGCGTCGTGCCGGCGGGATCGGGCAGGTGCAACTCGCCCAACGGTTCACCGGGGCCCAGCATGGCCGCTCCATCCGGCAGTCCGGCAACCTGCGGCCGGCTGAAGTAGCTGCCGGCGAAAAGGCCCAGTCCCGCGCCGGCGATGGCGATCAGAACGATGAGCAGGTTGGCGCGATTGAACATCCGGCTATCTTAGCGCGGTCGCAAGGCGCTGCAGAAATTTATCGGCGTTTTCCGGGCCGGTGAGTTGCAGGTCGTGGCGCTCGATGCCATCGGCGCCGAAAAACAGCGTATCCGGCGGAGCGACGATGTCGAAGTGCGCCATCAGCGCCTTGTCGGTGTCGTCGTTGGCGGTGACGTCGGCTTGCAGCAGCACGAAATCCGCGAGCGCGGCCCGCACGTCGGCGCGGGCAAACACGAACTTTTCCATTTCCTTGCAGCTCACGCACCAGTCGGCGTAGAAATCCAGCAGCACCGGTTTGCCGGTGGCCTTGGCGGCGGCGAGCTCGCGCTTCACGTCTTCGACGCTTTTTACGCGGCGGAACAGCGCGTGCGCAGGCTGTGCGGTGTCGGCTGTCGATGCGGTGCCGGTGATGCCGCGCAGCGGTTGCAGCAGATCGTTGGATCCGGCCGCCGCGCCGATCAATTCCGCCGCGCCGCCGATCAAAAGCGCGACGCCGAGCGCCTTCCACATCTTCTTCCAGCCGGATGCGCCATCGGCGAGGCGTTCGAGTGCGCCCAGGTACACCGCGCACGCGACGAGCAGCAGGCCCGACAGCAGCATGATCCACGGCGTATCCAGGATGCGCGAGAGCATCCAGATCGCCAGTCCCAGGAACACCACGCCGAACACGGCCTTGACCGCATCCATCCACGCGCCCGCGCGCGGCAGCAACTTGCCCGCGCCTGCGCCAAAGGCGACGAGCGGCGCGCCCATGCCGAGTGCGAGCGCGAACAGGGCGAGGCCGCCGAGCACGGCGTCGTGCTTCTGCGCGATGTAGAGCACGGCCACGGCCAGCGGCGGCGTCACGCACGGGCCCACGATCAGCGCCGACAGCGCGCCCATGATCGCCACGCCCCACAGCGAGCCGCCGGATTGCCGGTTGCTTGCATTGGCGAGCTTCGCCTGCCAGGAACCCGGCAACTGCAACTCAAAAAAGCCGAACATCGACAGCGCGAGCAGCACGAACAGGCCGGCGAAACTCCACAACACCCACGGCGTCTGGAATGCCGCCTGCAAGTTGTGTCCGGCCAATCCCGCGATCACGCCGGCAATGGTGAAGATCACCGCGTTGGCGAGGATGTAGACCAGCGACAGCGCGATCGCGCGGCGCGTCGTCAGGTGAGCGCCCGCGCCGGCGATGATGCCGGACAGGATCGGAATCATCGGGAACACGCAGGGCGTGAAGGCCAGGCCCAATCCGGCCAGGAAGAACACGCCGAACACCAGCCACAGCGAGCCGTCCAGGGCCTGCTTGAACTGGCTGTTGGACGTGTCGGCCGGGAGGGTGGAGGCCGCCTTCGGTGCGGCGGCAAGGCCCGCGCCCGCGGGCAGGCTCACCTCGACCGTGCCCGCCGTCATCGGATAGCAGACGCTGTTTTCCTTGCAACCCTGGAAATTCGCGGTCAGCGCCAGCGTCTGCGCGGCCGTGTTCGTGCGCGCGAGCGGCACCGGGATCTCGACCTGATCGAAATAGACGACGGACTGAC
>JAFEFP010000298.1 GCA_018240545.1 Pseudomonadota bacterium
TCGCGGCCGCCATCGCGCTGTTCCTTTACGACCGACTGGCATCGATGCCACGCAGCGTGCTGGCGATCTACCCCGTGCTGCTCGCGGTCCTGCTCGGTGCACCGCGCCTGGCCTGGCGTTACTGGAAGGACAGCCGTTTCGAGCTCTTGTCCCGCGTGCCGGCGCGGCGCGTGCTCGTACTCGGCGCCGGGCGCTCGGGCGAAGCATTGCTGCGCGAGCTTGCGCACGACGCGCGCTACCGCACCGTCGGACTGCTTGACGACAAGTCATCCTTGCGCGGCGCACGCGTGCACGGCGTGCCGGTGCTGGGCACGCTGGAACAGCTGCCGGATTTGGCGCGCGAATCCGCGGCGGAAATGCTTCTGATCGCGATGCCGTCGGCGACGACCGCGCAGATGCGGCGCGCTGTCGAGCTGTGCGAGTCGACTGGCGTGCCATTTCGCACCTTGCCACGCCTGCAGGATATCGTCGCCGGGCGCATGGGCTTCAGCCAGCTCAAGGAAGTGGCGATCGAGGATCTGCTCGGGCGCGATCCGGTGCGGCTGGACTGGGACGCGATGCGCACGGGGTTTGCCGGTCAGCGCGTGCTGATCACCGGCGGTGGCGGCTCGATCGGTGCCGAACTGTGCCGGCAGATGGCACATCTGGGCGTCGAGTCGCTGGCGATCCTGGAACTGTCCGAATTCAATCTCTACCGCATCGAGCAGGAACTGCGCCGCGAATTTCCCGATTTGCTGATTGATGCCACGCTCGGGGATTGCGGCGACGCGGCGGCCTGCGAGCGCGTGTTCGCGCGCGTGCGTCCGCAGGTGGTCTTGCACGCAGCGGCGTTCAAGCACGTGCCGCTGCTGCAGAACCAGGTGCGCGAGGCGTTTCGCAACAACGTGCTCGGCACGCAGGTCGTGGCGCAGGCGGCGGATCGTCATCGTGTCGGCTGCTTCGTGCTGATCTCCACCGACAAGGCAGTCAATCCGTCCAGCGTGATGGGCGCGTGCAAGCGCGTGGCCGAAATCTACTGCCAGAACTTTGCCGCAAGATCGGCGACGCGCTTCGTCACCGTGCGTTTCGGCAATGTGCTCGATTCGGCTGGCAGTGTCGTGCCGCTGTTCCGCGAGCAGATCCGCAATGGCGGGCCGGTGACGGTGACGCATCCGGAGATCACGCGCTATTTCATGACCATCCCCGAAGCCTGTCAGCTCATCCTGCAGGCCGGCGTGCTCGGCAAGGGCGGCGAAGTCTTCGCGCTGGACATGGGTGAGCCGGTGAAGATCCGGTATCTCGCCGAACAGATGATCCGTCTCGCCGGCAAGCTGCCGGAACGCGACGTCGCCATCGTTTATTCGGGACTGCGCCCGGGTGAAAAATTGTTCGAGGAATTGTTTCACGCCAACGAGAATTATCTGGCGACGGCACACACCAAGATCTTCCTCGCCGAGCCGCGCAGCGTGTCGTGGGACCTGCTCAACGTGCAGTTGCGCCAGGCCGCGCAGGCCGTGCGCGAATTCGACGAAGACGCGCTGCGCGCCTGTCTTACCAGCCTGCTGCCGGATTTTTCCTGGCGTGAAGAATCCGGGAACGCGCAGGTCGTCCCGCTCGCGCGGCATGCCGAAGGAGCCTGAATGAAACCACGCTTGCGCAAGGTCGTGTTTCCCGTGGCCGGACTCGGCACGCGGTTCCTGCCCGCGTCCAAGGTCGTGGCCAAGGAAATGCTCCCCGTTCTGGACAAGCCCTTGATCCAGTATGCGGTTGACGAAGCCGTGGATGCCGGGGCGGACACGCTCATCTTCGTGACCAACCGCTACAAGCACGCGATCGCCGACTATTTCGACACCGCGTTTGAGCTTGAACAAAGACTGGAACGCGCCGGCAAGCACGATTTGCTGGCGCTGGTGCGCAACGTCGTCCCGAAGCACGTGCGCTGCGTGTTCGTGACCCAGGCCGAGGCGTTGGGCCTGGGCCACGCCGTGCTGTGCGCAAGGCCCGTGATCGGCGACGAACCGTTCGGTGTGATCCTTCCGGATGACCTCATATGGAATCGAGGACATGGCGCGCTGCGGCAGATGGCGGAGTTCGCGGCGAAGGATGATGTCGGCGCCATCGCGGTCGAGGAAGTGCCGCGCGAGCAGACGCAGAAGTACGGCATCGTGGATGCGGAAAAAGCCGACGCTCGCGCCGCCTTGGTGCGGCATGTGGTCGAAAAGCCCAAACCCGACGTGGCGCCGTCCAACCTCGCCATCGTCGGCCGCTATGTGCTGCCCGGGCGCATCCTCGAATTGCTGGAAACGACGAAGCCGGGCGCGGGCGGGGAAATCCAGCTCACGGACGCGATCGCGGCGCTGCTAGGCACAGGCAAGGTCTACGCCTATCGCTTCGAAGGCACGCGCTTCGACTGCGGCAGCAAGCTCGGCCTGGTCAAGGCCACGCTGCATTTCGCCTTGCAGGATCCCGCGCTGGCGGAGGCGACGCGCGCATTTGTGGCTGCCGCGGCGTCCTAACCGAACTGCGCGATCCAGAACCAGCCGACCACGGCCACGGCCACGCCCAGCAGGCAGGCGATCAATCCGGCGATGCGGCTCGCATTGCCGATGCGCACCGCCTCGTCGCCTTCGCGCACGGGCGTGTCGCGCAACGGGCGCGCGTCGTTCGCGGGATAGCGGCGGTCGCGCACGATGCGCCGGCCGCGCAACAGCAGGTGTCGGCCAAGCAGAAACAGGCACGCACACATCAGGATCACGCAGGCGGCAACAAGGCGCCGAACCGATGCCACCAGGTGGGTGGTGTCCATGCCTTGTGTCGCACTCTCCAGCCAATGATTGAAAGCGAACATCCCCGCGACCAGGGCGATCGCGGCGATGCCGAGGATGGTCGCGACGCGACGCCGTTGCGCGATATCGGCCGCTTGGATCGTCATGTACCAAGCATATCCGGATCGCCTCGTCCGGGCGAATCGCGGGGTGCAGGGCCGTGCGTAAAACCGGTATCCTTGCCTTGGTCGAATCGGGAGTAGGGCATGCGTGTCTTTTTTCTGTTTGTGCTCGGCATGGCGCTCACTGCCTGCCAGACCCTGACGCCGCAGGCCAGCCGGGCCGCCGGCAATGCGCTGGAACGCTTGGATTCGGCGCTCGCCGGCGACTGGGACAATCACGAACAGGTGAAGGACTCCGCATCGGGTGCCAACGCCGGCACGGCGGTTGCCATCCCGCGCCTGCGTGAATCGCTGCATCGGGTCGACAGCCGCCGCGATGGCAGCTTGTGGTGGTGGCAACTGGAATCCGGCGATGCCAAGGCGCAAGCCAAGGCTCTCTGGCTGTTTTTGATCACGCCGACGGGCAGCGACGATCGCGTGGCGCTGACGCCGTATCGAGCACTCGATCCGGTGGCCGCCGAAGCGATGTTCGCGGGCAAGCAGAAATTCCGCTTCGACGCGGCGCAGTGGGCCGAACTGGCCGCCTGCGCCCAGACCGGCGCCTGGGACGGATCACGCTTCTCGGCGCACGCCGATTCGGCGGCGTGCAGCGCCCTGCTGCCGGGTTTGGGCGCGTCCGCGGGGCTGCTGCCGCTGCGCATCGCGCTCGATGGCGACATGCTCCATTCGACCACCTTCGCCGATCAGGCGCGCGGCGAGCAGGCGCGCATCGATGCCCGTCGCGTGCGCTGGTTCACCGGCTGGGCGGCGATCAATGGCGGCGGACCCAGGGCGCGCGCCGGCAACCAGGATTGGCACATGCAAAAAGACCTGCGCCTGTCCAGCGAGGGCGGGCGCATCGAACTGCGTTGGCGCGACGGCGCGGCGAGCGGCTACACGCTGGAACTGGAGCGCGTCACCTATCCGGAACGCAAGCTGCACGTGTTGCAGTTGAATGTCATCGAGGATGCGAGCGGCCAGACGCTGGACTATGTCTGGGCCGATCCGGTGGCGCGTGCGGCCGGTTTCAACCTCGGCTGGTTGCAGGTCGGCCTGAATGAAACGGAGCCGGACAAACCATGACGATTCAGTGCAGGTCGCGCAGATCGTCGGGCAAACGGTAGCCCGGATGCTGCTTGCGGAATAGCGCAAGGCTGCGCAGCGCCTCGTCGCGCTTGCCGTCGCGCAGCATCTGGCGGATGTTCGCCAGCCAATGTTCCGGATACAACGACGCATTGGCATCCGTCGCTTCCATCGCGGCGGGCGGCGCGGACATCGGCTTTGCGGCGCGCCGGGATTCGGGCATGGCGATGGCACCCGCAGTCTGTTCCACGGCTTTGTCCTTTGGCGAATGCGCAAGGGTGGGTGATGCCAGGGCGGGCGAAGCCGCTTGCGGCGCTGCAGTCGGCTCCGGCTTGAGCAAGGGCCTGACCGCGGGCGCCGGGGCCGGTAACGCCCGTGGCATGGGTGGTGGTGTGGAATCCTCACGTCGCTGCGGTTCCGGTGCGGGCGCTCGCGCCGCTTCGGTCGCAGCTTGTGCAGCCGCCTCTTGCATTGCAGTCGTTGCAGGTTCGGATGGTTGTGTGGGCATGCCCTGCGCGATCGGTGCGGCGGGCGCGGCGGGCGATGCTCCCGGCGAGCGCTGCCACAGTCCGGGCGCCAGGCGCAGGCCGATGCCCGCCGCCAGCGCGAGCACCGCGGCGATGCCGAAGGCCGGCATCCAGCGCCGTTGCGCCGGCATGCGTGCGGGAGCCTTCGCGATCATCGCGCGCTGCGCCATGGCGCGCACGGCGGCATCGAGTCGCGCATCCGGTTCGGTCGCCGGCAGCTTGCGATACAGCGCGGACAGGCGCGAGTCGTCTTCGTGCAGGAAGGCCTCGAAATCGCGTTCGAATTGTTCGTTGCCGGCGTTCATTCTGCGAGCCTCTCGCGGATTCTTGCAAATGCGTAACGCAAGCGCGATTTCACGGTTTCCTGCCCGGCGCCCGTGAGTTGCGCCATCTCGGCCAGGCCAAGTCCGGATTCCATGCGCAGCACGAACGCCTCGCGTTGTTCGTCCGGCAATTCGTCCAGCGCCCGTTGCAGGCGCCGGCGTTCCTCGAAATCGCTCAGCGCGTGCTCGGGTCGATCCGATTCCGGCGCCTCCAGTTCGCGCAGGATGGTTTCCGTTTCTTCCGCGCCTGCTTGCGGCCGGCTGCGACGGAAATGGTCGACCACGAGATTGTGCGCAATCTGCAGCAGCCAGGTCGTGAACTTGGATTCGACGCGATAGCGCTCGCGCGCCGCGATCAGGCGGCTCCAGGTTTCCTGGAACAACTCGTCGGCCAGCGCGCGATCGGCCACGCTGCGCAGGATGTAGCGGTACAACATGCCGCGGCTGCGTGCGTAAAGCGTGTCGAAGGCGCGCGCATCGCCTTGCGCATAGGCCAGCATCAGCTTCTCGTCCGGGTAGGCCGCGTCCATGCGCGAAGGTTACGGGATTTCAGCCCAGCGTGGAACGCACGATGGTGCCGCGCGGGGTCGCCAATCTTCGATCTGCCATCCGCGATGCACGGGCGGTGTGGTAGCTTGCGTCCGGGCCGGAGCCGGGCGTAGAGGAGCGGGAATCCATGTCGATCATCCTCGGGTGGGTCAGCTTGCCGACGAATGCGTTGATCGCGCTGGCATTGCTTGGCCTTGCCCTGCGCGCCCTGCGCTGGCGGCGCAGTGCGACGGCGGCGCTCGGATTGGCACTTGTGCTGTTTTTCGGGATTGGTTGTGGCCCCATCACGGTGTGGCTGCTGCAGGGCCTGCAGGCGCCGTTCGCGCAGCGTGCGGCCATCGACTGGGCACCGCGCAATGTCATCGTCCTGCTCGGTGCGGGCACCGTACGCACAGCGCAAGGCGTGGAACCCGCGTTGTTCGCGAATGGCCGCATCAACGAGGCGCTGGCCTTGTATCGGCAATGCAAGGCGGCCGATCGCGAGTGCAAGTTGGAAGTCAGCGGCGGCGATGCGATGAACACCGGTGAGCCCGAAGCCACGGTGTACGCCACGTTGTTGCAGGACCTTGGCGTGCCAGCCAGCGATTTACTGCTCGAGTCGCGCAGCATGAATACCTGGCAAAACGCCCGATTCAGCGTGCCGGTGCTGAGCGATTACGGTGCGCAAAAGGTGGTGCTTGTGTCTTCCGCCACGCATCTGCGACGTGCGAGCCTGTATTTCTCACACTTCGGCATTCACGCAACTCCGGTGCGCGGGGATTGGCTGCGCGCGCAGATGGCGTGGTGGCCGCAAGCGTGGAACTTCGCACTGGCCGATGTCGCCATGCACGAATACGCCGGCGTGTGGCGCTACCGGCTTTACAACGCGATGGGATGGAATGTGCGGGCGAGCAAGCCCGGAGCCGCATGACTCAGGCGTCGCGCATCACCATCAGGCGAATCTCGGTCATGTCCTCGATCGCATAGCGGATGCCTTCGCGGCCGAGGCCCGAATCCTTCACGCCGCCGTAAGGCATGTTGTCGACGCGGAAACTCGGCACATCGCCGACCACGACGCCGCCGAGGTCGAGTTCGTCCCAGGCGCGCATGGCCTTGCGCACGTCGAACGTGAACACACCGGCCTGCAGGCCGAATTCGGAATCGTTGACGATGCGGATGGCGTCGCCGAAGTCTCGATACTTTTGCAAGAGGGCGACCGGGCCGAACGCTTCCATGCAACTGACTTTCTGTTTCGGATCGACGTTTTCCAGCACCGTGGCATCGAGCATCGCACCGGTGCGCTTGCCGCCGCACAGGATTTTTGCGCCGGCCTTCACGGCTTCGGCAATCCAGTCGTCGAGCCGCTTGGCTTCCTTTTCGTCGATCATCGGGCCGATGAAGGTCTTCTCGTCCCTGGGATCGCCGGCAACGAGTTTCTTCGTCGCCGCGACGAAGGCATCGCGGAAGCGATCGTAGAGCGTTTCCTGCACGAGAATGCGCTGCACGCCGATGCAGCTTTGGCCGGACTGGTAGAACGCGCCGAAGACCATGCGCTCGACCACGAAATCCAGGCGCTCGGCCTGGTCGGCATCGACGATGCACGCGGCGTTGCCGCCCAGTTCCAGAACCACTTTCTTCTTGCCGGCGCGCGCCTTCAGGTCCCAACCCACGGCGGGCGAGCCGGTGAACGAGAGCAGCTTGAAGCGTTCGTCGGTGGTGAACAGGTCCGCGCCGTCGCGGTGCGCGGGCAGGATCGAGAACGCGCCCTCGGGCAGGTCGGTTTCGGCCAGCACCTCGCCGATGATCAGCGCGCCGATTGGCGTGCGACTGGCTGGCTTGAGCACGAAAGGACAGCCGACCGCGAGCGCCGGCGCGACCTTGTGCGCGGCCAGGTTCAGCGGAAAATTGAACGGCGAGATGAACGAGCACGGCCCGATCGGCACGCGCTTGCTGAAACCGCGATAACCCTTCGCGCGCGGCGAGATTTCCAGATTGATGACCTCGCCGTCGATACGCACGGCTTCCTCGGCGGCGACCTTGAATGTGTCGATCAGTCGCGTGGCCTCGCCGCGCGCATCCCTTATGGGTTTTCCGGCCTCGATGCACAGCGCCATGGCCAGTTCCTCGAAGCGCTCGCGGAAGCGTTTCACGCAATGTTCCAGGATCGCCTGGCGCTGGAACGGCGCCATCCTGCGACAGGCTTCCTGCGCTTTCACCGCCGCGGCGATGCCGGCGTCGATGGCCTTCGCATCCGCGAGCGCCACGCGCGTTGCCACCTTGCCCGTGTACTTGTCGGTGACTTCCAGGTCCGTGTTCGCCGCGACGGGCTTGTTGGCGAGGTAGTAGGGATAAGTGGGTTTCAACATGGCATCGTTCCCGTCGTCGAAAGGAACATCAGATCTTCGCGCTGAGTTCCTTGATCTCCCGGTTCAGGATCCGGTCGTTGTCGGAATAATCGATTGGTACGTCGATCAGGTGCACGCCCGGCGTGTCGAGGCACTTCGCCAGCAGCGGCGCGAATTCGGCGGCGGATGACGGACGATGCCCGTGCGCGCCGTAGCTTTGCGCGTAGGCGACGAAGTCCGGATTGCCCATGTCCATGCCGAAGGTCGGGAACTTCATGTTCGCCTGCTTCCACTTGATCATGCCGTAGGCGTTGTCGCGCAGCAGCAGCACGACGAGGTCGAGCTTCAGGCGTACGGCGGTTTCGATTTCCTGCGAGTTCATCATGAAACCGCCGTCGCCGGCGACGGCGACGACCTTGCGGTGCGGGTGCACGATCTTCGCACCGATGGCGGAGGGCAGTCCTGCGCCCATCGTCGCCAGCGCATTATCGAGCAACAGGGTGTTCGGTTCGCGGCAGCGGTAGTAGCGCGCGAACCAGATCTTGTACATGCCGTTGTCCAGGCACACGATGCCGTCGGACGGCACGGTCTTGCGCACGTCGGCGACGAGGCGTTGCGGGTAGATCGGAAAGCGCCCGTCGTCCTTGCCCTGGGCCAGGTGCGCTTCAAGGTGTTCGCGCACGCTGGTGAAATAGGAAAAGTCCCAGTGCGGGCAGGGCGCGATGCGCTGCTTGAGACGCCACACGGAATTGGCGACGTCGCCGATGATCTCGATCTGCGGAAAGTACACGGTATCGACTTCGGCGCTGGCGAAGTTGACATGGATGACCGTGCGCTTGCCGGTACGCATGAAGAACGGCGGCTTTTCGATCACGTCGTGGCCGACGTTGATGATGCAGTCGGCGCGCTCGATCGCGCGGTGCACGAAGTCGCCGTCGGACAATGCGGCGTTGCCGAGCCACAGCGGATGCGTCTCGTCGAGCACGCCCTTGCCCATCTGCGTGGTGAAGAACGGGATGCCGGTGCTGTCGACGAATTCGCCCAGCATCTTGCTGCACAGCTTGCGGTTGGCGGCGGCGCCGATCATCAGCAGCGGATGGCGCGCGGCGCAGATTGCGTCGACGGCGTGGGCGATGCTCTTTTCGTCCGCGATCGGGCGGCGATGGAAGCTTGCCGGAATCAGCGGCGCATCGGTCGGATCGTGGGCGATGTCTTCCGGCAATTCCAGGTGCGTGGCGCCGGGGCGCTCTTCCTCGGCGCGCCGGAACGCCTCGCGCACGCGCGCGGGGATGTTGTCGGCGGAGACGATCTGCTGCGTGTACTTGGTCAGCGGTTTCATCATGCCGACCACGTCGACGATCTGGAAATGGCCCTGTTTGCTGACCTTGATGGGTTTTTGGCCGGTGAGCATGAGCATCGGCATGCCACCGAGTTGGGCGTAGGCGGCGGCGGTGACGAAGTTGGTCGCGCCGGGCCCAAGCGTGGACAGGCACACGCCGGCCTTGCCGGTCAGGCGTCCGTAGGTCGCGGCCATGAAGCCGGCGCCTTGTTCATGGCGTGTCAGGACCAGCTTGATCTTCGAGGTACGCAGCGATTCAAGCAGGTCGAGGTTTTCCTCGCCGGGAATGCCGAAAATGTACTGCACATGCTCGGCTTCGAGCGCCCTGACGAACAGATCGGAGGCCTTCATCGCAACTCCCCGCGGACTGGAAGGGATTGTCGGCTCGCGCGCGGGAGGCGTCAAATCGCGGGGTGATCGAGAAATTTCTGAAAAGCCGTCGCGAGCGATGACAGATCGTGTGCGGCCAGCGCGCAGGAACCGGAGCATGCTCTTGTGCAGGTGAGGGTGAGTCGAGCGCTGCCGGCGCGCGCGACGGCGAGCGCAGCAGGATTGCCAGAGTTCCTACGCCACCGCGCCGAACAGCGCGCCCAGCCCCGCGGTAACCGCCATGGCGATCGCGCCCCAGAACAGCACGCGCAGCGAGCCCTTGACGACACCGGCGCCGCCGGCGTTTGCGGCGAGTCCACCGAGCAGGGTGAGCACGATCAGCGATACGACCGGCACGACCGCGAGCAGGTGGGTGGGCGGCGCGACGATGACGCTAGCCAGCGGCAGCGCCGCGCCGGCAGCATAAGTGATGGCGGAGGTGAATGCGGCCTGCAACGGCCGCGCCTTGAGCGTTTCGGAAATGCCGAGTTCATCGCGCAGGTGCGCATCGAGCGCATCGTGCGCCATCAGTTGCATCGCGACCTGATCGGCCAGCTGCGACGTCAGGCCACGCTTGACATAGATGTTGGCCAGTTCCGCGCGTTCGGCCGTACTGTCGGTCTCGAGTTCCCTGCGTTCGACTTCGGTCTCCGCTTGCTCCATGTCCGCTTGCGAGCTGACCGAAACGTACTCGCCGGCGGCCATCGACATGGCGCCGGCGACGAGGCTGGCGACGCCCGCGGTCAGGATCGCCTCGCGCGTGGCATGCGCGGCAGCGACACCGAGGATCAGGCTGGCCGTGGAGACGATGCCGTCGTTGGCACCGAGCACGGCGGCGCGCAGCCAACCGATGCGGCGGGTGAAGTGGCGTTCGTGGTGGCGCGGTCGCATCGGTCAGTGCTCCGGATCGCGAATCAGGAAGATCTCGCCGTCGGCAAGCCGCGCGTTGAAGCGACGCGCTGCCGCCGCTGTTGCGCTGCGTACCACCTTGCCGGTGTCGCGGTCGACGAGAATGGCATAGCCGCGTTGCAGGGTCGCCAGCGGACTGACCGCGTTCAAGGCCCGCGCCAGTTCGCTCAATTGCAGCTCGCGCGCATGCAGGTGCTGCGCGAATTGCAGGCGCAGGCGCGCGATGCCCTCGCGCAATGCATCGGCATGCCGTGCCAGCGTGCCGGCAGGGTGCTGGCGTTGCAGGCGCACGTGCAACCGTCCCAAGCGTTCGCGGCCCAAACGCAGGCGCTGGCGCGGATGTTGCGTGCGCAGCCGCGCCAGGGCGTGGTCGGCGCGTTGCGCGAGCGTGTGCAGGCGATGCCGCAGCCATTGCGCCAGACGCACGTGCACGTGCGCCAATGCGCGGCGGATTTCGCCCGCATCCGGCACCAGCAACTCCGCTGCGGCCGACGGCGTCGGCGCACGCAGGTCCGCCGCGAAATCGGCGATCGTGAAGTCGATTTCGTGCCCAATCGCCGCCACGACGGGTATCGGACAGGCGCGAATCGCGCGTGCGACCGACTCGTCGTTGAAGGCCCAGAGGTCCTCGAGCGAGCCGCCACCGCGCGTGAGCAGGAGCACGTCGTGGCGGCGCGCCTTCGCGGCCACCGCGAACATTGCGACGATTGCCGGCGGTGCGTCCTTGCCTTGCACCGGAACGGGCAGGATCTCAACCTGCGCGAGCGGAAAGCGCCGCGCAATCACGCTGAGTACGTCGCGCACCGCGGCGCCGGTCGGCGAGGTGACAATACCGATCCGGCGCGGCAATTTCGGAATCGCGCGCTTGATGGCCGGGTCGAACAAGCCCTCGGCCGCGAGGCGGGCCTTCAATTCCGCGAACGCACGCAGCAGGGCGCCTTCGCCGGCTTCCTCGAGGTGCTCGATGACGAGCTGGAATTCGCCACGCGCCTCGTACAGGCTGACGCGCGCGCGCGCCAGCACGCGCATGCCGTCGGCGGGCCTGAAGCGCAGGTACGTGCTGCGCGGCTTGAACATCGCGCAACGCACGCCGGCTTGCGCGTCCTTGAGAACGAAATAGCAGTGGCCGGATGCGGCGCGCACGAAGTTCGAGATCTCGCCCTCGATCCAGATCAGCGCGAACGCGCCTTCGAGCAAGTCGCGCGCCTGGCGCGCGAGTTGGCTCGGGGAAAACACTTCCCGTTCCGCGGTGTGGACGGCTGTCGACTCTGGCATGGAAGCAAACGAGGTGACCGGCAGTCGAGGTTACCGCGTGCGCCAGGGAATGCCAAATGCGATTTCCGCGGCGGCGGGGCGAACGGCTATAGTAGGCACATGTCCGAAACTTCTCCGTCGCCGGCGACACGCGAATCCTCGATCGGCGACCGCGCCTTGCGCCAGCGCACGCAGACCTTCGTGCGCGATTGGCGCGCCAGCATCGGCCGTCAATGGCAAACCGAACAGGCTGGAGCCCTGTACGAGGAACTGGAACGCCTTGCGGAGTTGGCCGAATCCCAGCAGGACGCGGACGTGGCCGATCCGTTGCTGGAATTGACCGCTTACCTGTGTTCGTTCGTTGATCGCAACAGCGCGCCCAATCCAGTGCAGCTGCAAGGACTCGAGCGGCTGGTCGGGCGCCTGGCCGAAGCCAGCGGCGAACGTCCTGCGCATCGGGTCGTGCGCAAGACTGCCGCTGCTCCGGAATCATCGCCTCGACAATTGTTTTACCTGCGTGAGGCCGCCAGCGAGATTCCGGCACTGGCGGCGCGGCTCGGGCACCAGGGCGCGGTGGTGCGACCGTTCGACGAGCGCGATGCCTTGTTGCACGCGTTGGACGAAGCCAGCCCCGACGTCCTGCTGATCGACGAGGCGTTCGCGGCCGAGATCAATACCGTGGTCGAGGCCGTGCAACGATTGCGCCCGGCGCACAAGGAGCCGGCGCTGTGCCTGGTGCTGGCCAGGGAAACGGATTTGACCCGCACCCTGTTCGCGCAACGTGCGGGCGCCGAGGCGGTCGTCGTCGAACGCGACCCGATCGCGTTGGCGGCGCAGATCGACAGCCTGCTCGCACAACGACGTACGCTCGGCTTCCGCGTGCTGATCGTCGAGGATGACCGTGGCCAGGCCAAGTTCTGCGAATCGATCCTGCGCCATCGCGGCATGCTGACCCAGGTTTGCGAGGATGCAGCCGCGGTGCCCGCCGCGCTTTCGGATTTCAAACCGGATCTGGTGTTGCTGGACTTGTACCTGCCCGGCAGCAATGGCATCGAGATCGCGCAGCGCATCCGTGAATCCGGTCACGCATTCCTGCCGATCGTGTTCCTGTCCGGCGAACTTGACCTGGACCTGCGTTTCGACGCGATCCGCATGGGTGCGGACGATTTCCTGACCAAGCCGGTCAAGCCACGGCATCTCGTCACCGCCGTGGAGAGCCGCATCCGCCGCGCGCGCGATCTCGCCACCGCGCAGGCCGAGAACCGGGGTGAACGGCGCGGCAACCTGTCCGGGCGCGACGTGCTGTCCGCCGAGGTACTGCGTGCTGCGCGCGAAGAATCCGAAGCATGCCCGGCACTGGCGCTGATCGCGGTGGACGACGTCGATGGCGTGTTGCGCAGCGCCGGTTTCGTTGCCGCAAGCAAGCTGTCGCAACAACTGGCCGGCGTACTGGCGGCGGAATTGCACGGCGAACGCACCTTGTGCGCCTGGGGTGAATTGCGTTACCTGATCCTGCTGCATGCGCAGGACCAACTTGCCCTGCGCGAACGCCTGGAGGCGCTGCGGCGCAAGCTCGACGAGCGTCCATGGTTGTCGGAACAGGCGCCCGTGCACCTGCACGCAAGCCTCGGTTGCGTGCGCCTGCACCCGCAGCTGTCCGGGATCGAGGAGGCGCTTGAACGGGTGGGTGCCTTGTTGGCCAGCGCCCAGTCCGCGGGCGGCGCGCGTTGCGAATTCGATCTGCGCGAAGCGGTGGCGCAAGTGGACGAGAGCCCGCAGGTACGCCTCGTGCGCGCCTTGTTGCGCGCACCGAGCGTGCGCGGAACGGCGCAGTTCGAGTTCCAGCCGCTGGTGCCGCTCACCGGACAGATCACCGGACAGTATGAGGCGCGCATGGCGTTGAAACCGCCGAAATCGCGCCAGGTACACCGCTTGCAGCGACACGAGTGGCTGCCGATCGCGAAGGAAATGCAACTGGTGGCGCATGCGGATCGGCATTTCCTGCGCGGTGTCATCGAGCGTGTCGCCGAAAAGCGCCCGGAAGGCATGGACTTGCGCTTGTATCTGCCGATTGCTGCGGCGAGTCTGTTCGATCCGGCGTTTACGCCCTGGCTGGCAGCCGAATTTGGCGCACATGCGGTGTCCAGCGGCAATGTCGCACTGGAGTTCGATGCGGCTGACATGCGCAATGAACTGCCGCGCTTGCGCAGTGCGTTGGAGGCGGTACAGCGCGTGGGCGTGCGTCTGGCCATTGTCGTGAGCGCTGGCGATCAGACGGGCCTGCATAAACTGCTCGGAATCGAGGCTTTTGGCGTGGTGAAGTTCGCACGCGTCGGCGCGGCCACGGTCAAGCCGGAAGCGGCGTGGGAACCCTGGTCGAAGGCGATCGCGGAGGCGCGGTCGCTCGGCAAGGTCATTGTCGCCAGCGGGGTGTCCGGCATGGCCGATATCGGCGTGCTGCTGCGACTCGGGGTCCACTACGCGCAGGGCGAAGCGCTCGGGGGCTGGCTGGACGAGTGGAACTTCGACTTCGCCGAGGCGGTACTGTAGGCCGCCCCGGAACGCTCACCGCATCGGCGCGCTCGTCGAACCTGCGGAAGCCGCTCCCTGCGCGCTTTGGGCGTCCGGCAGCAGGCGCTGGTTCTCCGGCGAATCGTCCACGAACCAGGGCTTGCCGTCCTTGTCCAGGTACAGGCGCTGCATCTCGTCCAGATGGAACGGGCGCGAGCCGATGCGGCCGAAAATGGCGATCTGGTTGCCGGATTCGTCCACGGCGCGGTCGCGTTCCAGGCCACGCGACAGCGACAGTGCCGGATGCCTGGTTGGATACCAGGCGATGAGTTGCGGTTTGGGTTCGGGCGAGAAGCCGTAGAAATTCGGCTGCGATTCCGGGCTGGTGAGCTGGATCACCTTGAGCCCATTCCCGCCGTCGGCGACGTAGGCGAACAGCGAGGCGTTCGTGGTGCCGACGACGACGTCGCGTGCGTCGTCGATTTTCCCGCCGGCGTTGAACATCTGGTAGACGAAGGGATGCTCCGGGCGCGTTACGTCGATGATGGCGATGCCGTCCGCGCCGTCGGCGACGTAGGCATAGGTGCGCGCGACATGCAGTTTGTGCGCGTGGCGCAGCGGCACGAAACCGGATTTGACCTCGCTCGGACTTTCCCGGTGCGTGACGTCGACGACATGCAAGCCGTCGGTCGCGGTCACGAACAGGTAGCGGAATTGCACCTGCGCGGCCTGCGCGCCGACCATCGGAATAGTGGCGAGGTATTTCGGCTGGAGTGGATCGGTCATGTCGAGCACGACCACGCCCTTGTCCGTGGACACATAGAACGTGTCGCCGGCAATGGCGAGATGCCGCGCGCCGCTGAGCACACCGTTCGCGTTCCAGGTGAGCTGGCGCTTCAGGAAATTGTTGCGCGGCTCGCCGTCGGCGAGGGTTTCGATGTCGGTCGCGATCAGCCCTTCCACTGCGTCGGTGATGAACGCGTACTTGTAGATCGGCGCCATCGGCTGTTCTTCGTTGTCCACGCGCATCAATTTGCCGACGTTGCGGTTCGGCGCCACCGGCTGCGTGGTCGCGAGCACGACGCAGGTCGCGTCCGTGCTGGCGATGTGCGTGTCCTGGCCGAGTGGCGAGAACGGCGCGGTGACGAGTTTCTCGGAAAAACCCTTGTTCGCGACGCTGGCCACGTCGTACACGCGCATGCCGCGGGCGCCTTCGGCCACGTACAGGTACTCGCCGCGCAATTGCAGGCATTGCGCGTCGCCGGCGTTGTGTTCCACGGCGTGCTTGAGCTTCTGGCCGTTGGCTTCGTGCGCCTTGTACCAGTCCGGGTAGGCGTACTTCTGCAGGTAGCTGCCGATCACCGCCTGCGGTTCGTCCCATTCGGTGACCTGCACGGCGCCGACGCCGCCGTCCTCGCCGACCCAGGCGTGGTAGCCGATGAAGTCCACGAACTTGGTGCCGAGCAGCAGCAACTGCGCCATGATCGCGTTGTTGTCGTTGGCTTTCGCCAGATGGCAGTCGTCGCACTGCTTGGTTTCGGTCTTGCGCTCGGTGTGCGGATAATGCGGCGCGAAGGCTTGTGACGAGTAACCGGATGCAGCAATCGGCGGCTGCTGCACATAGATTTTTTCGCGGTTGATATTGGTCGAAGAAAGCACCAGCGCGGAAGACGAGCGCACCGGCGCGATCTTGTGATCCTTGACGTCGCCGTGCACACCGAGCTGGAACATCTGGTCGCGCGCGACCTGCGGGTTGTAGGTGGCGAAGTTGCGCGTGAAGCCGCCTTCGTACTTGTGCCGCTCGGTCTTCCAGTTCGCCTGGATGGGTAGATGGCAGCCGCCGCAACTCGTCGTCCACGAGGTGTGGCAGGCATAGCACAGCATCTTGTCTTCGTTGTGCGCGCGTTGTGCCTTGGGCACATCCGCGCCCCATTTTTGCGCATCCGGATTGTCGGACACGGTATGCGCCTGCGTGGCCTTGGCGTCGTACATCGGCGATTTCAGATCGGCGCTGTCCTTGACCAGGGTCATCGTCCATTCCAGTCCCGGCGTCACCGCCGAGCGCTGGATCAGCTTGCCATTGACCCACTCGAAGCGCTTCTTGCCATCCGGATTGCGGATCAGCAACAAGTCGCGGCCGTAGGGTCCGGCAGCGGGGCCGGAGGTCTTGAGCGTCGGATATGCATCCACCGTGCCGTGGCAGTCCTGGCACTGGATTTCGACCGCGCCCATCACCTCGGCCTTGACGTAGCCATTGCCGTGGTTGTCCTGACTGAAGTGACAATCCACGCACTGCATGCCGACGTCGACGTGGATCGATTGCAGGTGCACGGCCTTCTTGAATTTGTCCGGGTCGTCGTTGGCGACGATGTCGCGCTGCTTGTCGAGCAGATCGCCCTTGCGATCGCGCGCGAACACGGCGCGGAAGTTCCAGCCGTGGCCGTGGTAGTCGGCGAACTGCGTGTCCTTGAGTTGCGGATTGAGCAGCGAGACGTTTTTGGAAAAGTTTGGATCGCCCCATTTGCCGCGGATCGCCGCTTCCTCGGGATTGCGGTCGAGGATCTTGCGCTGTTCCTCGGCGCTCGGATATTTCTGCTGCTTCGGCCACATCGACGCCGCGTCGGACTCGTAGTCCCACATTGTGTAACCGAGCATGGTGTTGATGAACATGTTCGGCTGGTGCATGTGGCAGATCATGCACTGGCTGGTTGGAATTCGGCGCGTGAATTCGTGCTTGATGGGATGGCCGGACTCGGCATGCGATATCGTCGGATCGGCTTCCTGCGACGTTCCGGTGTTGCCGTACTTGGCGTAGATCGCCGAGTGGAACGTGTCGCGGTCGTTAGCGTAGACGACGTGGCAGGCCGAGCAGCCGGAGGAACGGTAGTCGCCCGGGTTGTCGTTGGTGCCGAGCAGCCAGATGAACGGATCGTTCAGGCGCGTCTTGGTGATGTTGAGGACCGGGATCGCCACGCGCGAGCCGGTACCCGGGCCGCGGTTGGACTGGCGCAGGTCTGGACGGCCGGGTTCTTCCAGGCGCTGCAACAGGCCCGCTTCACCGGGCAAGCCGATTTCCGGAAAAACGGTACCGATATTGCGGCCACCGCGCTCGAACACGCGGAAGATATCCGCAGGCGGGGTGATCTCCCAGGCCGGCATCGGATAAATCTTCGGCAGGACATTGTGCGCCCACGGTTTGCCATCCGGCACGTTGGGGCTGGCGGTCGCGGCCGGCAAGCCATCCTGCGTGTAGGCCTCGCCGAGGATCGAGTGCTTGTAGGGCAGGATGCCGTTGTTGTACGCCGCCGCGCCCCAGAACATCGCCGCGTTCGCCATCAGGCTCTTTTCGTTGGCCTGGATCACCGGCAGGTGGCAGGCGCCGCAGGCCAGTGTCGCCGCACGCAGATCGCCGGGATTGACGAAGCGAACGAATTCGGGCGATTCCTTCATCCACCAGGTGTAGCTGCGCGCAGGATTGGCGCTGGTTTTCCACTTGTCGGGGTAGCGGGGCAGGACATGGGCCTTGTCCATTGCCGCCTGATACGCCGCCGACCAGTCGCGCTTGTCGTGTTGCGCGTCGGCGTCGTAGCTTTCACCCGCTGGCGCCTGCACGGCGGCGTCGCCACCGTGGCAATCCGTGCAGCCGAGCACGACGGCGCCCTCCGGGTGCATGGTCTTGCGATCGGATTGGACATGGCAGGACACGCAGCCGCCGGATTTCGCATCGGCCTGTTCCCAGGACTGGAAGGCGGGCGCGGGCGGGACAGCGGTATAGCTGCGCAGGACGGGTTGTTCCTCGTTCGCGTGGGCGAACGTCATCGGCAGCAACACCGCAGTGACGATGGCGACCCATTTGGCTTTGGTCATGGCATCGGGCTCAATAGGTCAGGATTACGTTCGCCAGCACCGAGTAGTACACGGAGTGCTGGTTGCTGAACAGGCTCTTGAAGCCTGTGCCCGGCAGGAGCGCGGCGCCGGACAAGCGCACGATGACGTTCTGGGTGAAGTAGGGCCTCCAGATCCACGCCACCGAGGCATCGGTGCCGATGCTGCGGCCGATGTTCGCCTGCTGGCGCAAGGCTTCGAGCGTGGCGGTGTTGTCGAACCACAGTTCGTTGAGGTTGCCGGACACACGCGATTGCGGCGTCAGGTCGAAATCCGCGCCGATGCCAAGCAGGCGCAGGCCGGGATTGTCGAAATTGGATTGGCCGAGCGCGCTGGACGAACGCAAGTCCGCCAGCATGCCGTTGGGCTGGCTCAGCGCCACGCCGCCGCCGCCGATCAGGGGCACGCCCTGGCTGATCCAGTAACTGGTGTCGGCGCCGGCGAAGATCGGGTTCTCGTTGATCGCGTCGAAGCCGGTCGAGCGCCGGTCGTGGGCGTTCTTGTCGCCGCTGGCATAGGCCGCGGAAAGCCGCGCGCGGATCCAGTCGAAATCCCACGAGGCTTCGGCGGCGAGGAAGCCGGCGCGGATGCTGGTGGATGGTTCCACGAACACGCCGTGATCCTGATGTCCGAACGCGCCGTAAGCGGACACGGTGAGATTGACGCGGCCGATGTGGCCGTCGCCGTTGTAACCCAGGTACGTCACGTCGTATTTGCGTGGCAGTTGCAGGCCGACCGCGGCGGGGCGCTGGATGAAGCCGTTGGAATCGTAGATCGTGCCGTCGGAATTGTGGTTGTAGATGATGGTCGCCTGCGAGGTGTAGCCCAGCCACGGCCAGTCCTGCCGGTACAGGTTGGCGACGAGGATGTCGTCGTGGCGCGGCGATTTCGTCACGTCGTTGAGGCCGGAATTGAGATCCTTCTCGAGACGGCGGAAGTAGGCGAAGTTGTACTGCCAGCGGTTGTTGTCGCGGTTGCCGAACAGGCGGATGCCCGGTTGCGAATCCTGAAACAGGAAGCCGCGGAAATCCGAGGAAAACGGCTGGATGCCGACGCGCAGCGAATCGAAATCGTAACGCGAAGAGACATCGCGCAAATGCTTGTCGAACCACAGCTCCTGCACGCCGATGAAGCCGTCGTCGCGGCTCGTGCCCAGGCGTGGATCGATGTTGAGCGCACGCGTCTCGCGCACGTTGACGCGATTGTAGCTCAGCGCGAACGTGGCCTTGTACTCGACATCGGGCGGCTTGAACGTGGTGTCGCCCTTGTAGTAATCCACGCCGACGATGAAGAGCTGGTTCAGGCCGATCTGGTTGATGCCGCCGAACACACCTTGCTCACCCGCGTTGCCGGTATTCTGCGGTGCGACCGGTGTGGGCACGCTGCGTGGCGCGATGAAAGTGTCGGAAATCGCGCTGATGACGAGGAAATGATCCTTGCCGTCGATGGGCTTGTCGCCCTTGTAGATGTTCTGGTTGTACGGGTCGTACCAGGGAAACTTGAAGCCCAGGGCTTCCATGATGCGCCAGCGGTCGGGCACCGGCAGGAACGCGCCGGCCTGGTCCACGGGGGCGGGCGGGATTCCGTTCGGGTTGATGACCTTGAATTCCGGCGGCGGCTGGTAGGGATGTCCGGGTCGACGGCGCGGGATTTCGGACTTGTCCGGATCGTAGGTCGGCGCGGGCAATACGCCGAACAATTCGAGCAAGTGCGGAACGGTGGCGGCATCCTGCGCATGAATTTGTGGACCTGTGGAAAATGCGGCAAAACCGCAAAGCAACGCGGCGGCGATGGCTGGGCGATGGCGGGGATGCGCGTTCATGTCATTTCCCGTCGCAGACGTTGTCGGCATTGCTGCCGAGGAATGGCGCCTGCGGGCATTGCACGTAGCGCAGGTGCACGCCCTGCGGCGCGAGCTGGTCCGCGCGCATGGCCGGCGGTGCGTTGCCGATGGCGCCGCCGAGCTGGAGTCCGGCGTTGTACAGGCCGAGGAAGCTGACCATGTCGTCCTGGTCGACGCCATCGCCGGAAACGCCGAGGCCTCCGACCAGCGTGCTGCCGCGATAGATCGGCACGCTGCCGGGAAATACCTGCACGCCGTTGGGGATATGCGGCGTTGCGGTGCATGCGGCAGGCGGCGCGATTGTGCCGACCGGGGTTCCGTCGACGGTGACGGAAAAACCGTTGGGCGCGGTTTGCAGATAGGCCACGAGGTTCAGTGCGATTGCGTTGTAGACCAGATCCAGTTGCAGGCCTTCCTGAAACGGGCTCCACGCAGGATACGGATGGCTGAACGGTCCATTCGGATTGCCGTCGATGCCGTCCGGAAAAAATGGCCGCGAGAGGTTGCCGCCGGCGCGATCGGTGAAGGCGACATTGCCGGTCAGCGCATTCGGCATGCCGAGGAAACTGCGCACCGCGCTCACGTAATCGCCGAGGTTGCTCTGCCCCACGGTCGTGAATGCTGCCTTCTTGTTGTCGAAATCGATGGAGTCGGAAAAATATTTTGTTGGCGCCAGGGATTGCAAGACACCCGCGGCGTAGCTGCCCGAATTGAACGACGCCGTGCGCGCTTTCTGCAGCGAGACGTCGATCCCGAACACCGGGGCATCGCGCGTGCGTGCGAGCGCGAGCGCGACGCCGTTGGTGTCGACGACCGATACCGTCACGCGCGCCTGCGAGCCGAGCGGATTGCGGATCTGCGCGCGTGCGCGGTTGGCGATGGCCAGGGCCTGTTGTTCGATCGTCTGCACCTCGTGCGCGGTCAGCGCGTTCGCGCCGTCGGTGCCGGCGATCGGCGGATAGCGGTTGTCGCCATGGCCGTCGTCGAGCACGAAGGCGTCGAGTCCCGGGTAGTACGCGTCGTCCGGACGCACGCCGGAGGCGCTCTGGCCGAATGCGGTGCCGGCCAGGATCGCGCTGCCGTCGAAATAACCGGGCACCGGCATCAGCGCACCGGTCAGTGCGGCATAGGGCGGTGCCGCGGAAGGTTGGGTCGCGAGTTGCGAATACTCCACGTCGGTGAAGCGCAAGCTGATGCCACCGGCGGTGATCGTGTCGGCACGGCGATCGCTCGGTGCGCCGAAGCCAAACGTTCCCGCCATGGCGATGTACTCGTCGATGCTGCGGTCGGTGTCCATCACATTCGGATCCAGGCCGTACACGCCGTCGGCCGCGACGCCAACGCCGCCCACGGGTGTTCCATTCTTATACAACGGGAAACCGCCCGGATCCGCGGACAATCCGAGTGGCGAGTTGTGCGGGCCGACACCGGTGCCGGTGGTGAAATGCGTGGCCAGGTCCGAGCACGGCAGCTGCGAGAACTGCACGCCGAACAGCGGGCCCGCCGGAGTGCCGAGCACGCCGGGATTGAAATGTTCCTGCACGATCTGGCTCGCGGTGCGGGTTGAAAACGCGTTGCCTTCGCTCGACAGGTACGCGCCGGTGACGGCCTTGGCGATCGCGGCAAGCTCGCTCGGAACCTTGAGCCCTTCCAGTCCGCCGACGACGTTACGACCGGATGTGATCGTCATCGTGTGCGGCGCGCCGTTCATCTTGTAGATCGCGAGTACGTTGCCGACCCGGTCGACTACCGCAATCACGGCGGGTTTGCCCTGTGCCTGCGCTTCGGCGGCGGCC
>JAFEFP010000299.1 GCA_018240545.1 Pseudomonadota bacterium
AAGATGCAGCGACATGCGCGATGGTCGCAGGCGCGGTCGGTTTCGGTGCGCGCAAGACGACGAAGGCGCCGGCCAGCGCCGCCGCCAACGCGGCGGGCAGGGCGTAGCGGCGCCACGCGCCGGCATGCGTTGGCGCTGGCCGCAGGCGTTCGCGCAGCCGCGACCATTCGTCGCCCGGCGGCGCGGCCATTGGCAGGGCGCGCAGCGCCTCGCCCAGACTCAGGTTGTCGGCAGCAGGCATGGCGTGGCCTCCGTATCGGGTTGCAACAGCGCGCGCAGGCGTAGCGTGCCGCGCGCCAACTGGGACTTGGAAAAACTGGTGGACTTGCGCATCGCGGTGGCGATTTCCGGATGCGTGAACCCTTCGACGTGATACAGCCACAACACGCTGCGCGTGATCGCCGGCAGCTGCGCGAGCGCGTGTTCGAGCGCGTGCGCGTCCGCATGCGCCCACGGCGCCGGCGCATCGTCGGCGATCGCATCGGCATCGATTCCGACCGAATCCAGGCTGACGAGGAAACGCTCGCCGCTGCGCAGCCGCATCAGCGCTTCGTTCATCGCGATCTGGCGCAGCCAGGCCCAGAACGGTGCGTCGCCACGGAACTGGGCAATGCGCTGGAAGGCCTTGAGCATCGCGTCGTGCAGCGTGTCGCGGGCAGCCTCGATGTCGCCGAGCATGCGCAGGGCGAGCGAGTAGACCGGGCGTTCGAAGCGGTGGTAGACCTGCTCGAACGCCGCCGCGTCGCCGCGCTTGACGCGCTCGATCAGCGCCGCGGGCAGGTCGATCTGGAAGGAAGATGATTTCACTGGTCCGATACGTTCGAGCCGGTCATTGACGAGAACATACCCGCTCGTCATTCCGGCATGGAGTGCCGGAATCCAGAGGCCAAGGATGGCATCCATGCAGCCTGGATGCCGGCACTCCATGCCGGCATGACGAATTGCAGGAATTTGTCCGCCATCTAAGTTTGATGCACGGCGGAGACAAACGGTCGCACACACCGTTCGCGCCACTGTCCGCCCCCTGTCCGCGGACACTTTCCTGAATTCGCAGACGCGCGCAACAGCATGAATGTCATGCATTTTTGCGCATCCACACCGCTGGCACAGCGCTTGCTCCAGTCGTGTCGACGCCGCACCGGCGGCCCGGACGAATCGGCAACGACGACATGGCCATCAAGGACACCTCCTCTCAGGATCGAGTGATCACGCCGCGCGTGGACGGCAAGCGCCGCGCGATGAAGATCGGCGCTGTCGTCGGCGCCGTGGCATTGATCGCGTGGATCGCACCGTCGGCCTGGCGCCTGTTCACGGCGGGCCGTTCGGTCAGCGCCGCGCGCCTGCAGGTTGCCACCGTCGAGCGCGGCGCGTTCGTGCGCGACATCGCCGCCGAGGGCAGCGTGGTCGCTGCGGTCAGTCCAACCTTGTATGCCGCGGCACCGGGTGCGGTGGTGCTCAAGGTGCACGCCGGCGACGCGGTGACGAAGGGTGAGGTCATCGCCGTGATCGACAGCCCCGAGCTGACCAACAAGCTGGCGCAGGAGCAGTCCAACGCCGATGCGCTGAACGTGGACTACAAGCGCGCGCAGATCGATTCGCGCAAGCAACGCCTGGAATTGCAGAAGACGCTGGACAACGCCGCCATCGACGCGCAAAGCGCGCAGACGGACCTGGAGCGCAACCAGAAGGCGTTTGCGCAGGGCGCGGTGGCGCAAATGCAGGTGGCGCACGCGCAAGACTCCCTGGACAAGGCGCACATTGCACTCAAGCACGCACAGGAAGACATCGGCCTGGACAACGACAGCCTGCGCTTCAACGTGGAATCGAAGAAACTCGCCTACCAGCGCCAGGCGCTGTACGTGAAGGACCTCAAGCGCCAGGTCGACGAGCTGAACGTGCGCTCGCCGGTAAACGGCCAGGTCGGCCAGTTGTTCATCGCGCCCAGTGCGACGGTGGCCAAGGACGCCAAGTTGCTCAGCGTGGTGGATTTGTCCGCGCTGGAAGTCGAGGTGAAGGTGCCGGAGAGCTTTGCGCGTGACCTGGCCATTGGCATGTCCGCGCAGATCAGCGGCAACGGCAAGCAGTGGCAGGGCACGGTCGGCGCGATATCGCCCGAGGTCGTCAACGGCGAGGTCGCGGCGCGCGTGCGCTTTGCCGACGCGCAACCCGAGCACCTGCGCCAGAACCAGCGCCTGTCCGTGCGCATCGTGCTCGATCAGCGCAACGACGCGCTGACGGTGACGCGCGGATCGTTCGTCGACGAAGCCGGCGGCCGTTATGCCTACGTGGTGCGCGACAGCATCGCGGTGAAGACGCCGGTGCGCATGGGCGCCAGTTCCATCGACAAGGTCGAGATCCTCGAAGGCCTGAAGGTCGGCGACAAGGTCGTGATTTCCGGCACCGACAATTTCAACGGCGCGGATCGCGTCGCGATCAGCAACTAGGGCCCATGACGAAAGTCACTGCAACTGCAAGCCAGACATCCGCATCCCTATCCCTGTCCCTGTCCCAGAAACGAAGGAATTCCATCATGCTGAAAATGACTCACCTGGCCAAGGTCTACCGCACCGAACTCGTGGAAACCTACGCGCTGCGCGATTTCAACATCGACGTCAAGCAAGGCGAGTTCGTCGCCGTGACCGGGCCTTCGGGTTCGGGCAAGACCACGTTCCTGACCATCGCCGGCTTGCTGGAAACCTTCAGTGGCGGCGAGTACCACCTCGACGGTGTCGAGGTCAGCCAGCTCGACGACAACGCGCGCTCGCGCATTCGCAACGAGAAAATCGGCTTCATCTTCCAGGCCTTCAACCTGATTCCGGACCTGAACGTGTTCGACAACGTCGACGTGCCGCTGCGCTACCGTGGCATGAAGGCGGACGAGCGCAAGCGCCGCATCATGCAATCGCTTGAGCGAGTCGGTTTGGCCGCGCGCGCCAAACACTATCCGGCGGAATTGTCCGGCGGCCAGCAGCAGCGCGTGGCCATCGCCCGCGCACTCGCCGGTTCGCCACGCCTGCTGCTCGCGGACGAGCCCACCGGCAACCTCGACACGCAGATGGCGCGCGGCGTGATGGAGTTGCTCGAGGACATCCACCGTGGCGGCGCGACCATCGTCATGGTCACGCACGATCCGGAACTGGCCGCGCGCGCGCAGCGCAACGTCCACATCATCGACGGCCAGGTCGTCGACATCGCCGAAGAGCCACGCTTCCACGCGCACGCCGCGCAAGCAACCGCGCGACACGGCTGACACCCCGTCATCGAGGAGAATCACATGAACGCTCGCAACTACCTGATCGCCCTGGTCGTCGCCGTCGTGATCAACGCCGCGGCATTCGTCGGCATGGACCTCGTCGTCCGCAGTGCCCTGAATTCCGCGCAGCACGCGATGGTCGCGCCGAACTCCGTCATTCCGGTGTTGCCGGTCATCACCGTGCGGCCGACGCACGAGGAAGTGCGCGCCGCCTTCGCCGGCCAGGACCTGGCCAGCGCGGCGCATCCGGATTTCGGCATGCCGTTCTATTCGTTCGCGGCCAAGCCCACAGCCGCCAACAAGGGTTGAGCCATGTTGGCGTATTACCTTGATCTGGCCGTGCGCAGCCTCAAGCGCAGCCCGGGCCTCACCGCCTTGATGGTGCTGACCATCGCCTTTGGGGTCAGTGCCTCGATGACCGCGTGGTCGGTGTTCCGCGCCGTGTCGGGTGATCCGATTCCGTGGAAGTCCGCGCAGCTCTACGTGCCGCAGATCGACATGTGGGGGCCGCAGGCGCAGCAGAACAATCCCGACTCCGACAAGGGTCCGCCCGATGCGCTCGACTACGGCGATGCCGTCGCGCTGATGCGCGACCATCGCGCGAAACTGCAATCGGCGATGTACCCGATCGGCCCGTCGGTGGTGCCGGCAGACGCGGCCAAGCACCCGATCACCACGTCCGGCCACGCGGTGTTCAGCGAATTCTTCCCGCTGGTGGACGTGCCGTTCGAGTACGGCAGCGGCTGGAGCGCGGCCGACGACGAGCACCGCGCACCGGTCGCGGTCATCAGCAACAAGCTCAACGCCAAGGTGTTCGAAGGCGCCAACAGCGTGGGCAAGATGCTCAACATCGACGGCCGCGACTATCGCGTGGTCGGCGTGATGGGCGAGTGGAATCCGCAACCGGTGTTCTACGACATCACCAACACCGGCGGGTTTGCCCGGGAAAGCGAGGACTTGTTCCTGCCGTTCAACACCGCGATCGCCGCCAACCTGGCCAACAATGGCAATACGAACTGCAATGAAACCCCGGATGCGGGGTTCGAAGGTTTGCAGAAATCGCATTGCATCTGGATTGCCTACATGGTTCAGCTCGATTCAGCAAGCGCGGCGCGCGAGTACAAGAGTTACCTGGAAGGTTTTGCACGCACGCGCTTTCCGGATTGGGCGCCGAACGTGCGCCTGCGCAACCTGCCCGATTGGCTCGATCACCAGCACGTGGTGCCGAGCGACACCAGGGTATCGCTGCTGATCGCACTCGGCCTGCTCATCGTGTGCCTGGTCAACACGGCCGGATTGCTGCTCGCGAAATTCCTGCGGCGCAGCAGCGAGATCGGCGTGCGCCGCGCCCTGGGTGCGCCGCGCGCGGCGATCTACGCGCAGTTTTTGACCGAAGGCGCGATGATCGGCTTGGCCGGCGGCGTGATCGGACTCTTGCTCACCGGCGTTGGCGTCGTCAGCGTGGGATGGGTGCTGCCGCGCCAGATCGCAAACCTCGCGCACCTGGATTTCTCGCTGCTCGCGACCACGCTCGCGGTGTCGGTCATCGCCAGCGTGCTGGCCGCCTTGTACCCGACTTCCCGCGCCGCGCGCGTGGTGCCGGCGTGGCAACTGAAATCCAATTAGTCATGGGTCTGGACAAGGCCATCCTGGCCTTGCCAGACCACGCCGAGTCCGGCTCAGGTCCGGACTCGGCTTCGCCAATCGCGCACAAAGGGACAAATTGTGCGCGATTGCGGGCAGACCATCCATGGCCTGCGCATCAACGAACGTTGAGGAGACACGTATGACCATCCATCCCCTGCTCGCCGCATTGCGCCGCCACAAGGCCGGCGTCGTGCTGATCGCCCTGCAGATCGCGCTGACGCTGGCGATCGTGTGCAACGCCATCTTCATCATCGGCAGCCGTATCGAACGCATCCATCGCCCGACCGGGCTGGACGAGAGCAACCTGTTCATGGTCGCGCAGAGTTGGGTTGGTGCGCCGACGGGCGATGATCAAGCCACGACCGACAAGCTCGACTCGCTGCTGCAGGCGGACCTTGCCACCTTGCGCAACCTGCCCGACGTGCAATCGGCCACGCCGATCAGCTCCCTGCCGCTTGCCAACAGTACCTGGAGCGGCGGCGTCAGCACCAAGCCGGACGAAAAGAACGAACCTGCGCAGGTGATCTACTACTTCGGCGGCAAGGACTTGCTCAAGACCCTGGGCGTCAAGCTTGCCGCGGGGCGCGATTTCACCGATGCGGAGATCGGCAACCGCGCGTTTCGCGCGCCCAACAAGACGGCGATCACGATCGTTTCGCAGGCGATGGCGGACAAGCTGTTCCCGAACCACGACGCGCTCGGCAAGACCATCTATTTTGACGGCAGCAGCACGCCGACGACGATCATCGGCATCGTCGAGCGCCTGCAGGCATCGAGCGTCGACAGTTGGGCCAATGACTTCGCCTGGAACACCGCCCTGGTCCCGACGCGGCTGGATGGCAACTTTTCGCGCTATGCGGTGCGCGCCAAGCCCGGGCGCCTTCGGTCGGCGATGGATGCGGCGGTCCCGGCCCTGTACAAGGCCAATCCCATGCGTGTGTTCTACATGGATGGCAAGGGCGTGCGCGCGTTCGACGAAATGCGCGCGAGCGCCTACCGCGCCGACCGCGGCATGGCGATCCTGATGGGCGTGATCTGCCTGATCCTGCTCGCGGTCACCGGCGCCGGCATCGTCGGCCTGACCAGCTTCTGGGTCGGCCAGCGCCACAAGCAGATCGGCGTGCGTCGCGCGCTCGGCGCGCGCAAGCGCGACATTCTGCGTTACTTCCAGACCGAAAACCTGCTCATTGCCGGCGGCGGAGCACTCGCCGGCATTGTGCTCGCGATCGGTTTGAACCTGTGGCTGATGAAACGCTTCGAGATGGATCGCATCCCGGTGGCGTACGTGTTGTTTGGCGTCGCCGTGGTGCTGGCGCTTGGCCAGCTCGCCGTGTTCGCGCCGGCGCGGCGCGCCGCCAACGTGCCGCCGGTGGTGGCGACGAGATCGGTATAGGAACAGGCGAATGTACGGCTATTACCTCGACCTTGCATGGCGCAGCCTGCGCCGCACCCCGATCCTGACCGGCCTGATGGTGCTGGCCATCGCACTCGGCATTGGCGCGTCGATGACCACGCTGACCGTGCTGCACGTGTTGTCGGGCGATCCGCTGCCGGGGCGCAGCGACACGTTGTACTACCCGCAAATCGATCCGCGCGACAGCCAGGGGTTTGTCCCCGGCAAGACCGAGCCGATGGAGCAGGTGACCTGGATCGACGGCATGAACCTGCTGCAAGCCAAGCGGGCGGATCGACAGGCGCTGATGACCGGCGGCAGCGTGGCAATCCAACAGGACAACTCCACGTTAGACCCGTTCTTCGAGGACGCACGCTACACCACGGCCGATTTCTTCCCGATGTTCGGCGTGCCGTTCCGCTTCGGCCACGGCTGGGATGCGGCGGCGGACGAGGCACATGCGCGCGTGGCGGTCATCAGCAGTCCGCTCAACGACAAGGTGTTTGGCGGCGCGGACAGTACCGGCCAGACGGTGCGTCTGGCGGGCGCGGCATTCCGCGTTGTCGGCGTGATCGGGGACTGGAACCCGAATCCGCACTTCTACGACTTGAACCGCAAGAATTACGCCGAGGACGAGGGCGTTTACGTACCGTTGTCCGCGTCGCAGGACGTGGGCATGGATCACGAAGGCAGCACGGACTGCTGGGGCAACGGTGGCGGCGGTCGCACGCCCGACCACAACGCGCCCTGCGTGTGGCTTCAATTCTGGACGCAACTGGACTCTCCGGCCAAGGCGGCCGCATACCGGCAGTTCCTGGTCCACTACTCCGAACAGCAAAAGGCGTTGGGGCGTTTCCAGCGGTCGCCGAACGTGCGCCTGCGCAATGTGATGCAGTGGTTGGACTACAACCACGTGGTGCCGGACGATGTGCGCCTGCAGACGGGCCTGGCCTTCGGCTTCCTGCTGGTGTGCCTGGTCAACACGGTCGGCCTGATGCTGGCGAAGTTCATGCGGCGCTCCGCCGAACTGGGCGTGCGGCGCGCTTTGGGCGCCTCCCGGCGCGCGCTGTTCGCGCAACTGCTGATGGAGTCCGGCGTGGTCGGCCTGATCGGTGGCGTCGGCGGCCTGCTGCTCGCCCTGGCAGGACTGTGGCTGGTGCGCATGCAACCCGCCAGCTATGCGTCACTCGCGCACCTGGATCCCGCGATGCTGCTGACGACACTCCTGTTGGCGCTGGGCGCGAGCGTGCTGGCCGGTTTGCTGCCCGCCTGGCGTGCCTGCCAGGTGACCCCCGCGCTCCAGCTGAAGAGCAATTGAGATGGACATCCGGCCGATCCTGTCGACCCTGCAGCGGCACAAGGTCACTGCCGCACTGCTGATCCTGGAGGTCGCGCTGACCTGTGCGATCGTGTGCAATGCGGTGTTCCTGATCGGCCAGCGCCTGCAGCGCGTGAACCTGCCCAGCGGTGTCGCCGAACATGAACTGGTGCAGGTCCAGTTGGGCCACATCGGCCCGGTACCCGATGCTAAGGCACAGACCGCAACCGATCTCGCTGCGCTGCGCGAGATTCCCGGCGTGCGTCATGTGACACCGGTGTTCCAGCTGCCCTTGAACCCGGGTGGTTCCTCGAATTTCGGCGTCATGCTCGCTCCGGACCAGCAGCAACCCACCGTCATCGCTACCCAATACATGGGTGGTTCCGAACTCGTAACCACGCTGGGCTTGCGCCTGGTCGCCGGGCGCGACTTCCAGGCAGACGAATACGTCGACCTGGACACGGCCCTCGCCGCACTGCATCGCGGCGATCTCAAGGGCCTGCCACAGACGGTGATCGTGACGCGCGCCCTCGCCGAACGCCTGTGGCCGGGCGAGACAGCGCTGGGCAAGACGATGTATCTGGGCAAGGCCATCCCGTTCCGCGTCGTCGGCGTGGTGGCCTCGCTGGCGCGACCGGACCAGCTGGAAAAGGGCGAGCAATACAGCACGATCTGGCCGATCCGCCTGAGCGCGGCCGATGGCGCCAGCTATGTGCTGCGCTGCGCCGCGCCCGATCGCGCGGGCGTGCTCAAGGCGGCGGTGGCCAGGCTCAAGCAACTCAACCCGAACCGCGTGGTGCTCGTGCAGCGCACCTACGACGAGGGGCGTCGGGCATTTTTTGCCAACGACCGCGCCATGGCCGGCATCCTGGTGGGCGTAATCGCGGCACTGCTGGTCGTCACCGCACTCGGCATCGTGGGCCTGGCCAGCTTCTGGGTGGGCCAGCGCCGTCGTACCATCGGCGTGCGCCGCGCGCTGGGCGCCACGCGCGGCGACATCCTGCGCTATTTCCAGACCGAGAATTTCCTGCTCGCCACGTTCGGCATCGCGCTCGGCATGCTGCTCGCCTATGGCATCAACCTGTTCCTGATGTCGCATTACGAACTGCCACGCTTGCCGGCCATCTATTTTCCGACCGGCGCGCTGGCGCTGTGGCTGCTCGGGCAGCTCGCGGTGCTTGGTCCCGCGCTGCGCGCGGCCAATGTGCCACCGGTGGTGGCGACGCGCAGCGTCTGATTGGCTGCGTTGCAACCCTTCGCCGCGTGCCCGCATCCATGCCGGCATGCGAAGATACGCCATGCGCACCGTCCTGATCATCGACGACAATCCCGCGATCGGGCAGGCTCTGTCATTGTTGTTGTCGTTGCACGATATCCGCCCCCTGGTGGCGGCAACGCCCGACGAAGGCTTGGCACTGCTCGCGCGCGAGCGCGTGGACGTGGTCATCGCCGACATGAATTTTTCGGCCGACACGACTTCGGGTGCGGAAGGCGCCACACTGTTTCGTGCGATCCGCGCGCGCTTACCCGATTTGCCGGTGATCCTGCTTACGGCATGGACGCATCTGGAAGCCGCCGTTGAACTGGTCAAGGCCGGCGCCGCCGATTACCTCGCCAAGCCCTGGGACGATGCCAAGCTTCTGGCCACTGTCGAGAACCTGCTCGAACTCTCCGAAAACGCGCGTGTCGCCGAATCCGCGCGCGTCTCGCGTCGCAGGCGCCGTGAGGCTCTGGAACGGGACTTCGATTTGTGCGGGATCGTATTTGCATCCGACGAAATGTTGCGCACGCTGGAACTCGCCTGTCGTGTCGCGCGCGCGGATGTGCCCGTGCTCATCACCGGGCCGAACGGCGCGGGCAAGGAACGCATCGCCCAGATCGTGCACGCCAATTCCGCCGTGCGCGCGAAAGCGCTCGTTGCGGTCAACTGCGGCGCGCTGCCGGGCGAGTTGATCGAAGCGGAATTGTTCGGCGCCGAGGCCGGCGCGTTCACGGGCGCCACGCGTGCGCGCGAAGGCCGCTTCGAGGCCGCCGACGGCGGCACGTTGTTCCTCGACGAGATCGGCAACCTGCCGCCCGCGGGGCAGATGAAATTGTTGCGCGTGCTGGAAACCGGCGAGTTCGAGCGCCTGGGCTCCACGCGCACGCGCCGCGTCAAGGTGCGCGTGGTCAGCGCGACCAATGCGGACTTGGCGGCGCTGATCCGCGACGGCAAGTTTCGCGAGGATTTGTACTACCGCCTCAACACGATCCAGATCGCGCTGCCACCGCTGGCCGAGCGTGGCGACGACATCCTGCCGCTCGCGGATTTTTTCCTTGGTGGGGCGACGACGTTGTCGGACGCAGCACGCGATGCGCTCGTCGAGTATCCGTGGCCCGGCAATGTGCGTGAACTCAAGAACACGATCGATCGCGCCAAGCTGCTGGCGAGCGGTGCCGAGATCGGCGTCGAGCATCTGGGCTTGCCGGACAACGTCGGCAGCGCGTCGCGCAACCTGGATGAGCCGTCGCGCGAGATCGTCGAGGCGGCCTTGCTCAAGCATGCCGGCATCGTCGCCCGCGCGGCGCGGGCGTTGGGCTTGTCGCGGCAGGCGTTGTACCGCCGGATGCAGCGGTTTGGAATTCCGGTGCAGGATTGACGCGGGCCATGCGTGCGTTCACGCTCGAAGGCAAACTCGCCGCCCTGCTGTTCACGGGCGTCGTCGCCGCGTCGGCACTGGCCGGCGCGCTGGGCGCGCACTGGGGCGTCGGTTGGCTCGCGGCGCTGGTGGCTGTGGCCGTGCTGGGATTGCCGGCGGTATCGATGGCGCATCTGGCGATCACCCCGATCCGGCGCCTGCTGCGCGCCCTGTCCGGCAGCGTGGCCAGCTACCGCGATGGCGACTACAGCCTGTCGCTCGCATCCAGGCGCCGCGACGAAATCGGCGCCTTGATCGATGCGCACAACGAATTGGGCCAGGCACTGCGCGGCCAGCGCCAGAACCTGGTGCAGCGTGAATTGCTGCTCGACACGGTGATGCAGCACACGCCCACCGCGCTGCTGCTGGTGGATCCGCACGAGCGCGTGGTCTATGCGAACCTGGCCGCACGCCATCTGCTCAACGACGGCAAGAGTCCGCTGGGCCTGGAATTTTCCGAACTCCTGCGCGGCTGCCCGGCGGAGATGCGACAGGCCCTGGCCGCCGGAAACGACAGCCTGACCAGCGTGCCATTGGGTGGCAGCGATGAAATCTTCCACATCTCGCGGCGCGATTTCCGGCTGCAGGGACGGCCGCACCGGCTGTACCTGGTGCAGCGCATGACGCGCGAGCTGTCGCGTCAGGAAGTCGCGGCGTGGAAACGCGTGATCCGCGTGATCAGCCACGAGCTGAACAATTCGCTGGCGCCGATTTCCTCGCTCGCGCATTCGGGTGCAGAACTGGCGCGGCGCGACGACCGGGAAAAATTGCCACAGGTATTCACCGGCATCGGCGAACGCGCGCGCCACCTGCACGATTTCATCGCCGGCTACGCCGACTTCGCGCGCCTGCCGGCGCCGCGTTGCGCGAGCGTCGACTGGGTGCCGTTCGTGGACGGCTTGCGCCAGCACGCGATCTTCGCGTTGCGCGGCAGCTTGCCCGAACCGGCCGGCTGGTTCGACGCCGCCCAGGTCGAACAGGTGCTGCTCAACCTGCTCAAGAACGCGCACGAATCCGGCAGCCCGCCCGAGGCGGTCGACGTACGCATCGCGGTGGGTGGCGACCAGCGCATCGAAATCGCCGACCGCGGTCCCGGCATGAACGCAACCGTGCTGGCGCAGGCGCTGTTGCCGTTCTATTCGACCAAGCGCAGCGGTACCGGCCTTGGCCTGGCCCTGGCGCGCGAGATCGTCGAGGCCCATGGCGGCCGGATCGTGCTCGCCAACCGGGATGGCGGTGGCCTGAGGGTTACCTTGATCCTGCCGCGCAGCTAGCGTTTCGCCGATGTTATGATGGCCGCGGGGGTTGCTGAAGATGGGCAACGGCTTCATCCAGATTCCAGGGTACGAAATCCTGCGTCCGCTGGGCGCGGGCGGCATGTCGACCGTGTACCTCGCGTTGCAGCGTTCGCTGGACCGCACGGTGGCGATCAAGGTCATGCGCCGCGGCGGCGATGCGGCGGCCGCGGATGCGGCGCAGTCGGAAAAGCGCTTCCTGCTCGAAGGCCGCATGATGGCCAAGTTGCCGCACCGCAACATCGTGGCGGTGTACGACATCGTCAGCAACGAAGACATCGCCTACATCGCGATGGAATACCTGCCCGGCGGCGCGCTCACCGACCGCATGCGCGCCGGCCTGGCGCTGGGCGACGCGGTCGCGGTGATCGTGCAGATCGCCGCGGCGCTGGAGTTCGCGCACGCACACGGCGTGGTGCACCGGGACCTGAAGCCCGCCAACATCATGTTCCGCGACACCGGTACGCCGGTATTGACCGATTTCGGCATCGCGCGCTGGCAGGATGGCACGGCCACGCGCCTGACCCAGACCGGCATGCTGGTCGGTACGCCCACCTACATGAGCCCGGAACAGATCAACGGCCTGCAGGTCGATGGCCGCGCCGATCAGTACAGCCTGGGTATACTTTTTTACGAATTGCTCACCGGCGCGCCGCCGTTCCGCGGCGACACGCCGATCGCGGTGCTGATGGCGCACCTGACCCAGAAAGCGGAGCCGCTGCCGGCCGACTTCGTGGCGTTCCAGGACATCTTCGACCGCGTGCTGGCGAAGAACCGCGACGAGCGCTATCCGGACCTGAAATCGTTCAGCGACGACCTGAAATCGCGCCTCGTGCACAGCGACACCTTGCTGACCCGCCTGCAACTGGATCCGAACCAGACCTCGTCCGAACAATTGCGCGCATTGGGCTTTTACACCAGCATGCCCAGCAGCGGCGGCATGCGCGCGTCGCCATCGGTGGAAATTCCCGCGCCGGGTGGTATCGAGCCGCCGGCCGTGCCCGCGGCCAGCAGCGCGAGCCCGGCGCACGCACGCCGCAACCTCTGGCTCGCGCTGGCCGGCGCGGCGGTCGTGTTGGCGCTCGTGCTCTGGGGCGTGTTCGGACATCGGCGCCTGAGTCACGACGAGCAGGAACTGGTGAACCTGTGGAACGACCGTGCCACCGAGCTGATCAAGACCGGGCAGCTCGTCGTGGCTGCACCGGATTCCGACGGCAGCGCGCTGGATTTCGTGCGCAAGGTCGAGCAGAAGGATCCCGGCAATGCGCGCGCGGAGGCGGCGCGCGCGCAGATCGGCAAGCAACTCGCCGCGCAGGGCGATGCGGCGTTGGCCGAAGAGCGCATCGAGGATGCGGCCAGGATCGATGCCGACGGCCTCGCAGTGCTGCCGGGCAACGTCGATTTGCTCGCCTTGCACGGCCGCGTGTCGCAGGCGCGCGACGCGGTCAACGCGCGTGCGCAGATCGTCGAGCAGACCGCCGAGAACCGGCGCAAGGCGCAGGCGCAGGTGACGGCATTCCTCGATGCGGGCACCGATGCGGAATTGCGCGCCGCCTTTGATGGCATCACGCAACTCGTCGCCGCGGATGCGACGGACAAGGGCACCCTGGCGCTGCGCGTGCGCGCCATCGAAGCCATCGGCAAACGCCTGCAGTCGGCGGCAAGCCTGGATGATTTCGATGCCATGGCCAGTTTCGTGAAGAGCCGCGGCGAAGCATGGTCGGTCGATCCGCTGTGGCCCAAGCTGTTGCAGGAGATGCCGCAATGGCGCGGTGCAATCGCCGCGATGGCACAGGCCAGGGTGATGGCGGGCATGGGCGAGTTGCTGCTCAACGCGACCCCCTGGGCGCGGGTGGATGCCGTCGCCGACGGCAGCGGAAAGGCGATCGCGCTGCCCGACGACAACAGCACGCCGCTGCTGCTGAAATTGCCGGCGGGAACCTATAGCGTCGTGTTCCGCCAGCCGCAAGACGGCAAGAGCAAGCAATTGACGATCGGCGTCGAGGGACAAAAGCGCGCCACCCTCACGGCCGCGTTCGCAACGCCCGATGCCCAGGAGTATTTCAAGCATGCCGGCTGGTAAGCGCCAGTGCGCGTCGTTCCTGCTGGCGTTCCTGCTGGCGCCGGTGTTGGCGCACGCGGATTTCAGCGATGACTACATCGCCGGACTTGCCGCCCTGGATAACGGCCAGTATGCGAGCGCCGTGAAATACCTGCAAAGGGCGCTGGCGGCCAGGGCGACATCATCGACACCCGTCGAAATCGATGGCAATCCGCAGCCGTATTTGCCGCATCATTTTCTCGGCATGGCACAGTACAAGACCGGCGATTGCGCGGCGGCCAAGGTCGAATGGAACGATCCGGCCAACCTGCGCTCGCTGGGTCGACTGCGCCAGTTGCGCGCGCAGGAAGAACAGCTGCTCGCCCAGTGCAAGTCCGGCTCCGGCATGGCCGAGGCGGCTGTGGCCAAGCCGGAAGACACGCGGCCCGCCGCGGCCGAAGCCGCCCCGACGCCCCCCGCACCGGTGCAACCGGCCACGGCGGAGAAAGCCGCGGTGCAGAAGACGCCGGTAGTGGTGCCGGCGCCGCCGGCCTTGCTCGTGCGCGCGTTCGACGATCTCGTGGCGGGTCGCTATGCCAGTGTCGTGCGCATGGATGCTGCCGGAATCGCCGATACGCGCGCGCGCTTCCAGGCGTACCTGCTGCGCAGTGCGGCGCGTTTCGCCCAGTCGCGTTCCGGCGACACCGGCCAGATCGATGCCGCGCGTCGCGATGCACGCGCCGCGAAGGCGCTGGACAAGTCCGCGCCGGACGAGCGCATGTTTTCTCCGGCTTTTCGCGCGTTCTACGCCGCGGCGCAGTGACAACTGCCCGGGTTATACTGCACGTCCTTCCCGTCGTGTAGCGGAGGCAGTCATGGGCGGATTCGTCGCGTTGATCCTGCTGGTCGTGGTGGCGATCTTCGTCTCCAAGACCGTGCGCGTGGTGCCGCAAGGCTACGAGTGGACCAAGGAAACCTTCGGTCGCTACACCAGCACCATGGAGCCCGGCCTGCACATCCTGATCCCGATCTACCACACGGTCGGCAAGAAGATGAACATGATGGAGCAGGTGCTCGACGTGCCCTCGCAGGACGTCATCACCAAGGACAACGCGGTGGTGCGCGTGGATGGCGTGGTGTTCTATCAGGTGCTGGACGCCGCCAAGGCGGCGTATGAAGTCGCCAACTTGCAGCAGGCCATTCTCAACCTGGTGATGACCAATATCCGTACCGTGCTGGGTTCGATGGACCTGGACGAATCGCTGTCCAAGCGCGACGACATCAATGCGCGCCTGCTGCGCGTGGTCGACGAAGCCACGCATCCGTGGGGTCTGAAGTGCAACCGCATCGAGATCAAGGATATCCAGCCGCCGCGCGATCTGATCGATTCGATGGCGCGGCAGATGAAGGCCGAGCGCGAGAAGCGCGCGAACATCCTCGAGGCCGAAGGCTTCCGGCAAGCCGCCATCCTCAAGGCCGAAGGCGAAAAGCAATCGGTGATCCTCTCGGCCGAAGGCCGCCGCGAAGCCGCATTCCGCGAAGCCGAAGCGCGCGAACGCCAGGCCCAGGCCGAAGCGAAGGCAACCGAGATGGTTTCCGAGGCAATCCGCAAAGGCGATATCAACGCGATCAATTATTTCGTCGCAACCCGGTATGTGGACGCACTCAAGTCGATGGGCACTGCGCCAAATCAGAAGTTGCTGCTGCTGCCGATGGAATCGATGGGTCTGCTGGGCTCGCTGGCGGGCATCGCCGAGGTGGCCAAGTCGAGCCTGGAACAGCAACAGGCGGCCAAAGCGTTGCCGAAGGCCTGACATGCTCGCGAACCTGACCCTGCACTACGGCTGGTGGCTGCTCGCGCTGGTCCTGATCGGCGCGGAGCTTATGGCGCCGGGATTCTTCATGCTCTGGATCGGCATCGCCGCCGCGGCGCTGGGCGTGGTGCTGATCTTCGTGCCGCAGATGTCGTTCGGCTTGCAGGCGGTCGTGTTCGCCGTGTTCGCGGTGATCAGTTGCTTCGTCTACTGGCGGTTCGTGCGCCACGCGATCCACGAGACCTCCGACCAGCCGCGCCTGAACCGTCGCGCCGAGCAATACATCGGCCGCCGCTTTGTGGTCGAGACCGCGATCGTCAACGGCCAGGGCAAGGCGCGCGTCGGCGATTCGTTGTGGCTGGTCGAGGGCCCAGACCTGCCGGTGGGCGCGCCGATCGAGGTCGTCGGCGTGGATGGATCGACGCTGAAGGTCAAGGCCGCGTAGACCGGCAAAGGTTCATGGGCCGGAGCTCGGTTCGACTACAATGCGCGCCGACCTTCGTGCGGAGCCGAAACGATGACCCAGCAAACCGTTCTCAACGCCGCCCATCGCGCGCTCGGCGCCAAGATGGTGGATTTCGGCGGCTGGGACATGCCGCTCAACTACGGTTCCCAGATCGACGAACACCACGCCGTGCGCCGTGATGCGGGCATGTTCGACGTCTCGCACATGACCGTGGTGGACTTGCGCGGCGCGAGGACGCGCGACTTTCTGCGCCACCTGTTTGCCAACAGCGTCGACAAGCTCAAGGTTCCGGGCAAGGCGCTGTACTCGTGCATGTTGAACGAGCAGGGCGGGGTCATCGACGACCTGATCGTGTATTTTCTCGCCGAGGATTTCTTCCGCGTCGTCGTCAATGCGGCTACGCACGACAAGGATCTGGCCTGGATCGAAAAGCAGGCCAAGGCATTCGCCGTCACCGTGACCGAGCGCGCGGATCTGGCCATGATCGCGGTGCAGGGCCCGAACGCACGCGCCAAGGTGCAGTCCTTGTTGTCGTCGGCAACCCGTGAAAAGGCCGCCAAGATCGGCAAGTTCGTCGCCTGCGAGGGCGATGGCCTGTTCATCGCCCGCACCGGCTACACCGGCGAGGACGGCTACGAGATCATCGTGCCGGAGGCGCAGGCGGTGGCGTTGTGGGACAAGCTGCTCGCTGCCGGGGTGAAGCCGGCGGGCCTGGGCGCGCGCGATACACTGCGTCTGGAAGCCGGCATGAACCTGTACGGTCAGGACATGGACGAGACGATCACGCCCTGGGAGGCCGGCCTGGCCTGGACCGTCGTTCTCGACGCCGGCCGCGATTTCATCGGCCGCGCCGCGCTGGAAGAACACAAGGCCGCGGGCACCGGCCGCGCCATGGTCGGACTGGTGATGGACGACAAGGGCGTGCTGCGCCACGGCCAGCGCGTCGTGACCGCGCAGGGCGACGGGGAAATCCTGTCCGGCACGTTTTCGCCGACGCTGGGCCGCGCGATCGCGTTCGCGCGGGTTCCTGCCGGCACGGCGGACCGCGCCGAGGTGGATATCCGCGGCAAGCGGGTGCCGGTGCGCGTCGTGAAATATCCTTTCGTGCGAGATGGCAAGCCCATCGAAGCCGCTTGACCTCATCCTTCCCATTCGTGTGTAGAATTCGAATCGCGACGATCCACCCAGGACCCTGAGCCATGAACGAAATCCCCGGCGACCTGAAATTCATGAAGTCCCACGAATGGGCGCGTGTCGAGGACAACGGCACGGTAACCATCGGCATCTCCGACCATGCGCAGGGCCTGCTCGGTGATCTGGTCTACGTGGAATTGCCGACCGTCGGCGACGACGTCACGGCCGGCAACGCCTGCGCGGTGGTCGAATCGGTAAAGGCCGCCTCGGACATCTACGCACCGGTCTCCGGCAAGGTGGTGTCCGTCAACAGCGCGCTCGCCGAGAAGCCCGAGACGATCAACGAGGACGCATTCGGCGAAGGCTGGATCTTCGTGGTCAAGCCGAGCAATCTTGCCGAGGACTCCGAAGAGCTGCTCGATCCGGATGCGTACGCCGAACTGATCGAAAACGAAGAACACTGACGATCGCGCGCGCGAATCTCGAGCGCGCGTTTGCGGCGAAAATTCCAGCGCAATTTCCATCGCGCGCGTCGACCCCGGCGCGCGCGACGCGTTCGCGGCTTCGCAAAAGTTGCGCAATTTTGCGCAAATGGTGCGTGCAAACGGGCGAATTCCGGGTCCGCCAGAAATTTTTTTTTCGGCCATGTTTGGCCGGGGTGGGAGCCTGGAACGCGTGACCAATGTCGCTTGCGGATGCGTGCGCGATGCCAATGGGCACGGTGTGCGCTTGCGCCGATTGCGCGCGCAACGCGCGCAACGGATTGGCGCAAGCGCGGGCGCCACAACGCCACAGGCCGCATATTTGCTTGCTTTCGCGGGGATCGCGCGCTTGCGTCGACGGCCTTCCATGTTGTCGTTCCTGATTTCCGTAAAGAGGTATAGAAGGCCAAATCGGAAAGAATCGCCACGCGATGACCGCGGGTGAGCATGCAACGGACGGTTCGCCGGTACTGCCGCTGGCCCCGCACCGGCGCCGGCACGCGCGCACAAACCTGTTGACAGGGAAAATTTCCGGGAATAATTTTTGCTCCGGCGTAACACACGCGTAACGGGATTTATGGCGGGAGCGAAGTTCGTACAACCTTACATCGAGCACGGCCACAAGGCAGTCGCCGTGAAAAAGGTGACGGTATCAATACCGCTTCACGTGCTCAGACTTCTCTCCGATGGACGCAAACGCCGGCAAGTGAACAATCTCAGGCATGCAACGAACAGCGATCTGCTGTGCGAAGCGTTACTGCACGCTTTTACTGGGCAGCAACTACCCACTGACGAGGAGCTAAGACGCGATATGGCTACGAAGAAAGCTGCAAAAAAGAAACCCGCTAAGAAGGCCGCCAAGAAGACTGTGAAGGCCAAGGCCGCCAAGAAGACCGCACGCAAGACCGCGAAGAAGAAATAAGGCTTCGCAAGGCAATACACCGGCTCGTTTGCATGGCCGAGGGAGCGGCCGGAGCCAACCGGACGAGGAATCAGCGTCCGGGAATGCCGCGAAGTCTGGTGCAAACCGGATTTCGCGGCGGGCATCACCCGATACACAATTATCATCGGCAAGACGGTTAACTCTCCCTGTGACTTGCCCAGCGCAGGGAGAGTCCTTATCCGGAATTCTCCACCGTAGTTCGCCCGTTTCGGGCCCCGGCTGTGACGCAATCGGATGTTTTCCAGCGCGTGTACGCCTACCTTGGCGCAACTTGCGGGAGCACCTCATGCGCAGGATTCTCGGACTCGTGGCTGTACTGTGCTCAGGCACTGCTGCCGCAGTCGTCAACGTCAGCGTTGATCTGACCGCCAACGTCCATCCGTTCAGCCCGTTGATCTTCGGCGTCGCGTTCGGTGATCCGGCGCGCAATGCGCAAATGGGCTATACAGTCGACCGCTGGGGTGGCAATTCGACCACGCGCTACAACTGGCAGACCGATGTCGCCAACCATGCCTTCGATTACTACTTCGAGAATATCCCGAACGACGCGGTGAGCTGTGCGGGGTCACCGGCAAATTCCGCCGATGCGTTCGTTTACTGCGCCAGGGCCGCGGGCGCGCAGGCATTGATGACGATACCGACGATCGGATGGACGCCGCGCAGCGACAGTCCTTCCGGCCACCCGTACTTGGCCGGATTTTCGGTGGCCAGGTACGGGGTGCAAATTGCGAATCCCTACGGGGCGCCGGCCGTGGATCCGTATGACACCGATGCGGGCACTGGCTACTGCAACCCGGCCGTCAATAAAACCGGGTATTGCGTCGGTGGATTGATCGTCAACAACAATCCGACCGATACCTCGACAGCGATCACGCCGACCTTCGAGCAGCAGTGGGTCGCGCACATGCAGTCGGCGTTTGGCACGGCGGCGAACGGTGGCGTGAAACTGTTCTCGCTCGACAACGAGGTGATGCTGTGGGATTCCACACATCGCGATGTGCATCCGCTGCCGGCCACGTATGACGAAATCTGGAACAAGACGGTCGCCTATGCCACCGCGATCAAACAGCAGGATCCGAACGCGCTCGTCACCGGGCCGGTGACCTGGGGCTATTGCGACCTGTTCGGTTCAGCGGCCGACAATTGCCTCGACGGCAACGATCGGCAAAGTCACGGCGGCACGCCGTTCGTCGCCTGGTATCTGCAACAAGTCTGCGCCTACCAACAGCAAAACGACGTGCGCCTGATCGATTACCTGGACCTGCACTGGTACCCGCAGGATCCGAACGGCGCTGGCGGTTCAATCTACAGCAACGACGACGATGCCGCGACCGCCGGGCGGCGCCTGCGCTCACTCAAGGAACTCTACGATCCGGACTGGGTGTCCGAGGCCTGGATCGGCGACCTCGGTGACAATGACGAAAATCACTACGACAAGCCGAATTTGATTCCCCGCGCGCGCGCCTGGATCGATGCGTATTGTCCCGGCACGAAGCTCGCCATCACCGAATACGCCTGGGACCAGGACCAGACCGGCGATGGTGCGGTGGCGCAGGCCGAAGCGCTGGCGATCTTCGCGCGCGAAGGCGTGGACCTGGCAACGCGCTGGATTGCGCCGGTCGCGAACAGTCCGGCCGAGCGCGGGTTCTCCATTTTCCTGAACTACGATGGCGCCGGTGGCCGCGTGCAGGGCGACAGCGTCGCGGCAACCAGTGCCAATGTCGACCAGATCGGCGCCTACGCCTTCCACGGCAACGGCAAGACATTCGTGCTGCTGACCAACAAGGATACCGCGGCGAACGACGTGACGGTGAGTTTCAATGCCAGCCATTTTGCGGCATGGAAGCTGTATCGGTTCGTCGGAACCGGAGCCCTGGGCCAAAACGGCAGCGGCACCTTGAATGGCGCGACCCTGGCGCTGGCGGCCTTGCCGGCGCGGTCGGCCAATCTGCTGGTGGTCCCCGACGACGACGTGATATTCAAGAACGGTTTCGAGTAGCATCGTGCGCTGACGCCCGCGCCATGCGGCCTGCTCTTGGCGACAGGACACATTGCACAATTGCGGCAACCGTCACAGTGCGCTACCGTGTCGATACCGCGCTGTGGCCGTGTCAGGGGGCCGAGGTGCCCGAAGACGCGGTTGGCCAGAAAGTTGCAGGCGAAAAGGCGCGGATCCTTTTCCTTCAGCGGACCT
>JAFEFP010000029.1 GCA_018240545.1 Pseudomonadota bacterium
GTCTCGTGGATGTGCTTGCCGGTGGACAAGTCCATCACCGTGTCGGCGCCCCAGCGGATCGCCCACACCATCTTTTCCACTTCCTCGGCGATCGAACTCGTTACCGCCGAGTTGCCGATGTTGGCGTTGATCTTCACCAAAAAATTGCGGCCGATGATCATCGGCTCGGATTCGGGATGATTGATGTTGTTCGGGATGATCGCGCGACCGCGCGCGACCTCGTCGCGCACGAACTCCGGCGTGATGGCGTGCGGAATTGCGGCGCCGAAGGATTGTCCCGGATGCTGCCGGAGCAAGACGTGCCCAACCTGTTCCAGCAGCTGGTTTTCGCGGATCGCGATGTATTCCATTTCCGGCGTGACGCAGCCGCGCCGCGCATAGTGCATCTGCGACACGTTCGTGCCGGACTTTGCCATGCGCGGCTTCGGGATCGCGGGGAAGCGCACGTCCTCGAGCTCGCGCGCGCCGGCGTGGCGGCGCGTATACGGGGAGCTGAAGTCGGCAAGGCGCTGCGTGTCCCCGCGTTCGTCGATCCAGCGTGCCCGCAAGGCGGGCAGGCCGGCGGACAAGTCCACGCGATGCTCCGGATCGGTGTAAGGGCCGGAGGTGTCGTAGGTCGCGAACGGCGCGTTGCGCTCCACGCCGAACATCGCCGGCGTGTCAGCGAGCATGACCTCGCGCATCGGCACCTGCAAATCAGCGCGCGAGCCGGCGACATGGATCTTGCGCGAGCCGGGAATCGGGCGCGTGACGGATTCGGAAAGCTCGGCGGTGCGGCGAAGCAGGTCGGCGGCCAGCGCATTCATCGTGAAGTCCTCGAAAAATCACGAAGCGGGCGGTGCCGAAGACTTCCTGCGCCGGCATTATCCGGATCAGGTACCAAGGGTCTGTCTCAGCCCACGTTGCGTGAGCACCCCCGCTTCAAGGCGACATTGAAGCACGAAGCGGGGCGACAAGCGAGCGATACTGCGACGAAACTTCACCCCGCGCCGTCTGTCTGAACATTCCGGAGAGGTGCCATGAACAAGATCTTGCGCTTTCGCATCGGCTGTACCGTGCTCTTGCTGCTGCTCGCCGCCGGCGCCGTCGCCGCGCAAGGCGCCCAGGACGCCCGGGTCGACGTGCACTGGGCGGCGAACGACAAGCTCAGCGAAGTCAGGGAAAACCCGTTCCAGCGCGGGATCCTGAAACCGGCACAGTGGCAGCGGACGCTCGGAGATTTTCTGCGCCAGCGCGCGGCGCGCCTCCTGCCGGCCGATCAGCGGCTCGAGGTCACGATCACCGATATCAAGCTGGCCGGAGATTTCGAACCCTGGCGTGGTCCGCAACTGAACGATGTGCGCTTCATGCGCGACATCTATCCACCGCGCATTGACCTGCATTTCCGGTTGACCGATGCCAGCGGCGCGACCCTGCGCGAGGGGTCGGCAAAACTGCGCGACCTCGCGTACCTGCAACGCACGTTGCCGGACGAAAGCGACCCACTGCGCTACGACAAGCGCCTGCTCGGCGACTGGTTGTCCCGCGAATTCCGCAACAGGACGAAGTGATGTCCGCGCTTCACCGCGGCGTGTAGGCGCGCAAAAACATCTCCACCGTCGCCGCGATGTGATCGTCGATCTCGCGGCGCTTGAGCGCGGCACAGCAACCGAATTCCATGCGCGCGTGCGCTTCGCCCTTGAGCAGGCAGAAAAACTGCGTGGCGGCACGGCGCGTATCGGGAATCTCCAGATTGCCGGCCGCTACTTCATCGCGCAGGAAGGCGTCGAACGCATCCTGCACGCGTGCCGGCCCGGCCGCCCAGTAGAGCTGTCCGAGTTGCGGCGATTGCTGCACGTTGGCGACGACCGTGCGATGCACGGCCAGGGCTTCCGCGCTGGTGACCAGCGCGAAGAACGCCCGACCGATCTCGATCAGTTGCCCGCGCAACGGGCCTTTCACGTCGGCGAGGAAAATCTCGGACGGCAGTTGCTCCTCGCATTTGCAGCGCACCGCCTCGGTGAACAGCGCATCCTTGTCGCCGAAATGACTGTACACCGTCAGTTTCGACACGCGCGCCGCATTGGCCACCGCATCCATGCTGGTCGCGGTATAGCCATGCTCGACGAACAGGCGCTTGGCCGCATCGAGGATGGCAACGCGCTTGTGCTGGTCCTTCGGACGACCAGGACCGGGGTTTTTGGCGGCAGAACGCGGCATGCGCTTGAACACGATGGGGTCCGCCCGCATTATGCCGTGGCCGGGCCCGTTTTTCAGCCGCGCCGCCCGTGATGCACGCGTGTAAAAAATGGTTTGGATGACTTCCGGCACTTCGGAAGATCGCGGTTACCGGCGATCTTGCGATTGCCGCTGACACGGCAAGGCCCTATGCTTTCGGGTCTTTTTCCGGCACCGGTACCCGCGCCATGACGCTGAACGTCGAACTTGCCCGTCACAACATGATTGCCCAGCAGGTGCGCCCCTGGGACGTGCTCGACGCGCGCGTACTCGACGTGCTCGGCGCGGTCCGCCGCGAAGATTTCGTCCCCGCCGCCTGCCGCAGCCTGGCGTTTGCCGACTTGTGCCTTCCGCTCGGCCACGGCGAGGTGATGATGAAACCGGTCGTCGAGGGTCGCGTACTGCAGAGTGTCGACCCGCAGGCGGATGAAAGCGTGCTCGAGATCGGCTCGGGCTCCGGCTTTCTCACCGCGTGCCTGGCACGGCTTGCCGGCGAAGTTCTCGGCATCGAGCAGCATGGCGACTTTGCCGACGCCGCGCGCGCGCGGCTCGCCGCGGCCGACATCGGCAATGCGCGAGTGCAGGTCGCCGAGGCCGTGCATGGATTTCATCCGCCGCGCCAATTCGACGTGATGGTTGTCACTGGCGCGGTGGCCGAATTGCCGCAACACTGGCGTGGCTGGGTCAAGCCGGGCGGCCGGATCTTCGCCATCACCGGGCACTCGCCCGTGCAGCGCGCCAAGTTGTTTGCGCAAACCGACGGCGCCTGGTCCGAAACCGCGCTGTTCGAAACCGACCTGCCCTACTTGCGCCATGCCGAGCCGACGTTGCGCTTCGCGCTGTAGGCGCTCCGCTTCTGATTCGAGGAAAAGCGAAGATGTACAAGAACATGAAACTGGGTTTGCTTGTCCTGGGCCTTGCCGGTTGCACGGCCAGCGCTTGTGCCGAAGACCTGCTGCAGATCTATCAGGAAGCGCGCCAGGCGGATCCGATTCTGGCCGGCGCCGGTGCCAGCAAGGGCGCTGCGGAGGCCACGATCGGCATCGCCCGGGCGCCGCTGCTGCCGCAGCTTGGCGCAAGCCTGGGCTATACGCACAGCGACAGCCGCAGTTCCAGCATCAGTCCACAGCCGGTCGGCAACGGCGACTACGCGCTGGTACCGGTCATCGGCAACAGCCAAGGGCGTTCGCGCACGGCGCAAGGCATGTTGACGCAGAGCCTGTTCAACTGGGGCAACATCGAGCGGCTGCGTGGCGCGCGCGAGTCGGCCCGTGGAGCCGATGCCAACTACGATGCCGCGGTCCAGGACCTGATCGTGCGCACGGCTTCCGCGTATTTCGGCGTGCTCACCGCCGACGATCAGCTTACGTTTGCCAAATCCAACGAGAAGGCGCTGGCCAAGCAGCTTGACCAGGCCGAACAACGCTTCAAGGTCGGACTTTCCGCGATCACCGATGTGCAGCAGGCTCGGGCCAACTACGACTCGGCCCGGGCGCAGACGATCCAGGCGCAGAATGGCGTGGATACCGCGCGCGAATCCGTGGCGCAGATCACCGGCAGGGACTTCGGCGACCTGAAGAAGTTGCGCGACGACCTGGCGCTGGACAAACCCAGTCCCGACAATCTGCAAGCGTGGGTCGACCTCGCACTGAAGCAGAGCCCGGTGCTGGCTTCCTCGCAATACTCGCTCAACGCGGCGCAGGACAACATCTCCGCGCAGCGCGCTGGTCACCTGCCCACCCTGTCGGCCTCGCTGGTGCGCACCGACACCCCATCCTGGGGTTCGGGCGGTCGTTCGTTCGGCGACAGCACCCTGGCAAACATACCCGGTAACGGCTGGTCGGGCGACACCACGATCGGCGTTACCCTGAGCGTGCCGCTGTTTTCGGGTGGCCTGGTTCATGCGCAGGTGAAGCAGGCGGTCTACCAGCGCGACGCGGCGCAGGATCAACTCGAATCGACCCGGCGCACCGTCATTGCCGGCACGCGCAATGCCTATCGCGCCGTACTTGCCGGCATCAGCGAAGTGGAAGCGAACAAACAAGCCGTCGCCTCGGCCGAAAAATCGCTGGAAGCCACCGAAGCAGGATTCGAAGTCGGCACCCAGACCATCGTGAACGTGCTGTTGGCGCAGCAGGCCGTGTTCCAGGCGCAAAGCGCGTACTCGTTGGCGCGACACCAGTTCGTGCTCAGCGGCCTGCAACTCAAGCAGGCGGCAGGCGAGGTTTCGTTCAAGGATGTCGAAGCGGTCAACGCGCTATTGCAGTAACCGGACCGTCGAGCACTTTCCCGACGACCTCCAGGGTGCGCAGCACCCCGCCCTGTTCGCGTTCGAACGCCGCCTGCCCCGCGGCGCCCAAGCGCTTGCGCAGCGGCGCGTTGGCAAGCAGGTCGATCACCGTGGCGCCGAGTTCCCGGGCGTCGGCGACGCGCAAGGCAGCCCCGGCCTCGATCATGCTGGCGGTGATTTCCACGAAATTGAACGTCTGCGGACCGACCACGACCGGCACCGCCAGCGCCGCCGGTTCGAGCACGTTGTGGCCGCCGATGGGCACCAGCGAGCCGCCGACGAAGGCGACGTCCGCCGCGGCGTAGAAGCGCAACAGTTCGCCCAGCGTATCGACGACAAAGCACTGCGTATCCGATGACGCCATGCGGTCCTCGCTGCGCGTGCGCGTGGCAAGTCCCGCCTCGCGGCATTCCTGCACGACCGGTTTGAAGCGCTCCGGATGGCGCGGCACCAGCAACAGCAAGGCGTCCGGAAAGCGGTGCAGGATTGCCGCATGCGCCTCGAGTACCGCCTCCTCTTCGCCTTCGTGCGTGCTCGCTGCGATCCAGACCGGTCGGCGCGCGCCCCATTGCGTGCGCATCGCGCGCGCCTGGTCGCCCAGTTCGGGCGGAACGCTCATGTCGTACTTGAGGTTGCCGAAAATCCCCAGACGCTCGGGTTCGGCGCCCAGATCGCGCAGGCGGCCGGCATCGGTGGCGGACTGTGCGGCAACATAGCGCGCGCTCGCCAACGCACTCTCCGCCAACGGCCGCACCGGGCCGTAGCCGCGGAAGCTTTTCTCCGACAGGCGCGCATTCGCGACGATCAGGGGAATCTGCCGCGCCCGGCACACGAAAAACAGGTTCGGCCAGATCTCGGTTTCCATCACCACCGCCAGGCGCGGACGCACGCGGTCGAGAAAACGCCGGATCGAGGCCGGCAGGTCGTAGGGCAGGTACACGTTGAACACCCGGTCGCCGTAGACTCGGCGCACGCGCTCGGAACCCGTCGGCGTCACCGTGGTGATGACAAAGGGCGCCTCCGGATAACGCCGCATCAGCGCGTCGATCAGGGGCATGGCCGCATTGACCTCGCCCATCGAAACCGCATGGACCCAGATGCTGTCGTGGATATTCGGATCGGCGAAGAACCCGAATCGCTCCTGCCAGCGCTGGAAATACTCCGGATAGCGCAAGCCACGGATCGCCAGCCGGTAAAGGATCACCGGCGTGAGCAGGTACATGGTGGCGGTGTAGATAAAACGGCGCAAGCGCATCGACAGAGTATAGCCGTCCCTTACAATCCGCCCATGTTTCCCGCCCCCCTGCTCTCGCCGCGCCACTGGCCATCATGGACCGGACTGGCCATCGTCCGCCTCGTGGCGAAATTGCCCTATCGCGCATCGCGCGTGCTCGGCCGCGCACTCGGCATCTTGACTGCGCGGTTGCCGGGCCAGCGCCGGCGCGTAGCGCGGCGCAACCTGGAAGTGTGTTTTCCGGAATTGACCGACGCCGACCGCGCGCGGCTGTTGCATCGCAACCTCGCGGACCTCGGCCTCATGCTCGTGGAATTCGCCTTCGCCTGGTTCGGATCGGACCGCGCGATCGCGCGCGTGCCGTGCGCGGTCACGGGCCTGGAACACCTGGAAACCTGTCGCCGGCAAGGCCGCGGCGTATTGCTGGTCGGCGCGCATTTTTCGCACCTGGAGCTGTGCGCGCGGCTGGTTTCGGCGCGCTTGCCGCTAGCCGGCATGTACCGGGTGATGGATGATCCGGTTTTCGAGCGCGCCGTGCTGCGCGCGCGCCTGCACTATGCCGATGCCATGTTCGCCAAGGATGAATTGCGCGCTTGCGTCAAATACCTCAAGCGCGGCGGCGCGCTGTGGTACGCGCCGGACCAGGACATGCGCGGCAAGGACGCCGTATTCGCACCGTTCTTCGGCATTTCCGCGGCGACGATCACGGCCACGCATCACCTGGCGCGACTCTCGGGCGCGGTCGTGATACCGTTTTTCCATCGCCGCGAGGCGCATGGTGGCTTTGCGATTCGGCTCGAAGCGCCGCTGCAGGATTTTCCGTCGCGCGACATCGTGGCCGACACGGCGCGCGTGAACGCGGCGATCGAGCGCATGGTACGGCAGGCGCCGGAACAGTATCTTTGGGTGCACAAACGATTCAAGACACGGCCTTCGGGGGAAGCGCCGGTCTACTGAAACGAGGAGCATGGGGATGGCTTTCGTTGCGATGCTGGTCGGCGCCGTGCTCGGCGCCTTTTTTTGCGCGGGATTGTTCGACGAACGCATTGGCCTGAGCGGTGCGCTTTTCGGCGCCTTGTTCGGATGGTTGTTCGTGCAGACAGCGCGCCTGCGCCAGCGCGTCGACGAACTCCATCGCGATTTCAACCTGCTGCGCATCAAGGCCGCAGCGCAAGCGGCCGCCGCGGCGCCCAAACCGACGCCAGCCGAAGCCGCGCCGCCTCCGCCGCCGATGCCGCCACGCCCGCTTGCCACGCCGCCATCCGCGCCGGTTCCGGAAACCGCCGCCGCGGGCGCGATGGCGGCCGCCGCGGTGGTCGCACCGGCAGCCGGGAGGCCTGTCGTCATCACGCCACCGACTCCGGTGAAACCCGATCCGCTGACCCAGCTGGCCGAACGCGTCAAACGCTGGTTCAGCGAGGGCAACGTGCCGGTCAAGGTCGGCATGATCGTGCTCTTCCTCGGCATCGGTGCCCTGCTCAAGTACGCCACCGATTCGGGCTGGTTGCGCCTGCCGATCGAGCTCCGCCTCGCCGGCATAGCCGCCGCCGCGCTCGCCGGCATCGGTTTCGCCTGGCGCAAGCGCGAATCGCATCGCACCTTCGCCCTGAGTGTGCAAGGCGGTGCGATCGGCATCCTGCTGCTGACGATCTTCGCCGCGTATCGCAACTACGCCGCGCTGCCGGCGGGACTGGCCTTCGCCTTGTTGGTGGCCATCGTCGCCGGCGCCGGCGTGCTGGCCGTGCTGCAGGACGCACTCGCGCTGGCGGTGTTGGCCATCGTCGGCGGCTTTCTCGCGCCGATCCTGACCTCGTCCGGCAGCGGCCATCACGTCGCCTTGTTCGGCTATTACGCCGTGCTCAACGCGGCGATCTTCGCGATCGCCTGGATTCGCCCGTGGCGCGCGTTGAATCTGCTCGGCTTCGCGTTCACGTTCGGCGTCGGCACGCTGTGGGGCGTGCTCAAGTATCGCAGCGACCAGTTCGCGACCACCGAGCCTTTCCTGCTGCTGTTCTTCGCCTTTTATCTGCTGATTCCGGTGTTCTACGCGCGTCGCCTTGAACCGGAGCGGCGCGACTTCGTCGACGGCAGCCTCGTGTTCGGCACGCCGCTCGTCGCGTTCGCGCTGCAGGCCGGGTTGCTGTATCCGCAACGCCTGCCGCTGGCGTATTCGGCACTGGGCGCGGCCGCGATTTACTCGCTGCTCGGCTGGGCGGAGCTGCGTCGCTTCGGGCTGCGCCTGCTCGGGCAATCGCACGCCTTGCTCGCGTTGGGATTCGCCACGCTGGCCGTGCCGCTGGCGTTGTCCGCGCGCTGGACCGCGACGACCTGGGCGATCGAAGGCGCGGCGCTGGTCTGGTTCGGCCTGCGCCAGCAACGCCGCCTGCCGCGCTGGATCGGCTACGGCCTGCAGTTCGCGGCCGCCTGCGCGCTGTCCTTGCATTGGTCGACCGGCCCTTCCGGCATGCCGGTGCTCAATGGCGAGTTCCTTGGCGCGGTGCTGATCGCGCTGGCGGGGCTTGCCAGCGCACGCTTGCTGCACCGCGCCGGCGGACGCCTGGCGCTGCCGTTTTTCCTGTGGGCCTGGTTGTGGTGGACGGTCGCCTGCGGCCACGACATCGCGCGCTTGGCGCCGGACGCGGTGCAGGCGGATTGGTGGCTGGCGCTGTTCGCGATCACGGGTGCCATCGGTGCCGAGGCATTCCGGCGCCTGGATTGGCCCGCTTGCGCCATGCCGGCGCTTGCGCTGTTTGCGCTCGCCCCACCCTTGATCGTGTTCACCGCCGTCGGCAACCACGGTGCGCTCGAAGGCTGGGGCGCGGCAGCGTGGGCGTTGTGGCTGGCCTGCGCCTTGCGCTCCCTGAGCGGCCTCGCGGCGCGCGCGCAGCCGCTCACGCACATCGCCCACGCCGCGTTCGCGTGGACGGTCGCGCTCGTCATCGGCGTCGAACTGTGGCACTGGACGGACGCGCATCTGCAACTGGCCACGGTGTGGGTCTGGCTGGCCGCGCTGGCGCCGCTCGCCGCGCTGTTCTGGTGCGTGCTCGCGCGCGCCGGATTGGCGCGCTGGCCCGACGCCGAAGCGGCCGAGCGCTCGCGCACTTTCGTGCTGGCGAGCCTCGCGCTCGTGCTCGGATGCGCGTGGCTGGCCGGATTGTTCGCCGCCGGCGACCCGGTACCGCTGCCCTTCCTGCCCGTGCTCAATCCGCTGGAACTGGCGCTGCTGGGCTGGCTGCTGTCGTTGCTGGCCTGGTTCCGCCGCGCGGCCGGGGAAGGCCGCGCCTTCCTCGATGCGGAATTCGGTGCGCGCGCGCTGGCGATCGCCTTCTTCGTCCTGCTCACGGACATCACCTTGCGCGGCACGCATTTCCTCGGCGGCGTGCCGTGGAGCGAAGCCTTGCAGAACTCGCCCCTGGCGCAAGCCGCGCTGTCGATCGTGTGGACGCTGGCCGGCATCGCGACGATGCTGCTCGGCAAGCGCCGCGGCTCGCGCGCGGTGTGGATCGGCGGCAGCGTGCTGATGGGCGTGGTCATCGTCAAACTCCTGCTCGTCGATCGCCAGCACTTGCAGGACCTGACCGCCATCGTCGGCGTGCTCGTCGTCGGTGCACTGCTGGTCGGCGTGGGCTATTTCGCGCCGGCGCCGCCACGCGCGACCGGAGAAAAATCATGACGCGCACCGCTTTCGCCGGACTGGTCGCCTTGCTGCTTGCGCCTTGTGCGCAGGCCACGCCAGACACGGACTATGCCTATGCCTGGCCGCTGCAAACCACGGGTGACGGCGCGGCATGGCAGGTCGAACTTGCACCCGAGGTCTACGCCGCCATCGGCACCGAGGATCTGCGCGACGTGGAAGTCGTCAATGCCGACGGCGCATCGGTACCGACCGCGATCTACCATCGCGTGCGGCAAATCAGCCAGGGCGAAACCTGGATCGACCTGCCGCTGTTCGTCGTGCCGGTGAGCACATCACCCGGTGCCGACGGCGACGAGTCGATCCGCCTGCACATCGAACGCGGTGCGGATGGAAAACTGCGCCAGCTCGATGCCCATATCGGCGCGCCGGTCGCTGCCGCGCCTGCGACACCGACAGCTTCCGAATGGTTGCTCGATGCCAGCAGCGTGCGCGAGACCCTGGAGGCGTTGCGCATCGACTGGAGCGCGGACAATGCCGACACGACGGCGCAATTTTCCATCGGCGCGAGTGAAGACTTGCAGCATTGGCGCGTGCTGGTGGCCGAAGCCACGGTGATGGAATTGCGCCAGGCCGGCAACCTGCTGCAGCGTCATGACGTGGCGTTGCATGGCGCGCGCGCGAACTACCTGCGCCTGCGTCGCCTCGATGCCGGCGCGCCCTTGCCGGCGATGCGCGTACGCCTGCGCGCATTGGCAATGCCCACCGTGCAACAGCCGGTGCGACAGTGGCTCGCAACGCAGGTCGTCGGTAGCGCTGCGCAGCGCCTCGATCCGTCGCTGCCCGCGTACGCAGGCGACCATTTGATTGCATTCGATTATCAATTGCCGGCTGCCCTGGTCGCCAGCGGCTTGCGCGTCGAACTCGCGGACGAGAATTCCGTCGTTGCCGCGCACGTGTTGAGCCGGCGCGTCGATGCGAACGAGACGAAAGCGCCATGGGCGCTGCGCGCCGGCTTCGTCGCGTTTCGGATACGCCAAGGCGCGACCCTGGTCGAGAACGACGAAGTTCCGGTGTCACCGGGCGGACGCGCGCGCGACTGGCGCATTGAACTGGCGACGCCGCTCGAGCACGCACCCAGACTCGAAGTGGCCTATATTCCGGACCGCTTCGTATTCTTGGCGCAGGGCGCGGGCCCGTACCGCCTCGTCGCCGGCAGCGCGCGTGTCCGGCGCGCCGACTATCCCGTCGACACCGCGCTGGCGTCCCTGCGCAGCCAGTTGGGCAACACGTGGCAACCGCCGCTGGCGACGCTTGGTGCGCGCCAGGTCCTGCAGGGATCGCAAGCCATGGTCGCCCGTACGCCAACGCCCGCGCGGAACTGGAAAACCTGGCTACTGTGGACGGTGCTCGTCGGCGCCGCGATCCTGATCGGCGGCATGGCCTGGAGCCTGGTGCGCAAGCCGTGACGGGGCGCCCGCACGCCGCGCCTCGTAGACCTTCGCGTACTTCAGGAACACGTAGTACGCGCCGGTCGCGGCGCTGATGAAGCCCGCCCAGCCGTTGAGGAAATAGCGCTTGAACAGGTACTGGCGCAGGAAGAATAGCGGTGGATACAGCACCATGCGCACGCCAAGGAAGCGCTTGCGCTGGCGCAGCTTGTCGGCAACCAGCCCCGAGGAATAGGCGTTGATCTTGGCAACCTTGGTGGCGATGTCCGGTTCGCCGCAATGCACGAACACGGCGCGGCGCAGGGTGCGTACCGGGCCGTCGGTTTGCGGTGCGGCATGCACGCGCGCCGCGTTCATGCGCGCGCGGCGACGGTCGAACAGGCGCAAATGCGTATTGATCCGGCTCCAGCGATGCTGGAGGGTCCAGAACATCTGCTCGCGCCGCGGCAGGCGATAGCCGACGGCCTCCGGCCGCGACAGTGCGCGCTCGATTTCGATGCGCGCCCGGGGCGGGACGAATTCATCGGCGTCGAGCAACAACACCCAATCATGCGCCGCCTTGTCGATCGCGGATTGCTTCTGCGTCGAATAGTCGTGGAACGGCTCGACGAAAATTCGCGCACCATGCCGCGCGGCGATTTCCCGCGTGGCATCGGTGCTGCCGGAATCCAGGACGACGATGTCATCGGCGAAGGCGGCACTGGCGAGGCAGCGTCCCAGGGTCGCGGCGCTGTTGAACGTCGTCACCACCAGCGCAAGTTTTTCACGCGGCATCGGCGTCATCCGCGCCCAGCGCCGCGCCGTACAACGCGAGCAGCCACCAGAACAACAGGCCCCACCACGCCGAATAGAACGCCAGGTGCGTGTTCAGCGGAAACGTCATCGCCACCAGCGCCAGGGCGGGTGCGAGCGCGCGCGCGCGCGTGGCCACGCTCGCGTGCCGCCAGGCACGGATCGCGCAGATCGCGCCGAGGATCCACAGCCCGAGTCCGATGCCGCCGGTCTCGCTGAGCACCTCGAGCAGGATCTGGTGCGCGTGGTACGCGCCTTCGTCGGTCCGCGCATCGACGAAGGCATCGCCCGGCTGTGCGTACTGTGGATACGCGTAGCGGAAGCCGCGCACGCCCACGCCTGTCACCGGATGCGCCACGCCCATCGCCAGCGCCGTGTGCCAGATGCGCAAGCGTCCCGCGGCAGCGGTATCGAGCGCCTGTTCCGAGCCTTGCAGCGCGAGCAAGGTGCGATCCAGGCGCAGATCGAAGCGACCGGAATGCTGCCAGGCCACGGCGATGCCGAGCAGCCCGGCAGCAGCAGCGGCCAGAGTCCAGGCCGCAAAGCGCAATGGCGTGCGCGTTTGCATCCACACGAAGGCGATCGACACCAACGCAAACATGATCCAGGCCGAACGCGAGCCGGCGAACAGGATCGGCATCAGCTGGAACACGAACGCGATCGCCAGTCCGCGCCAGCCCCAGCGCGCGCGCGCCGCCACGAACACGAACGGCGACAGCACCGCCAGCACCGGCCCGAGCTTGAGGTTGCCGGAGCCGAAGACGCCCGAGAGGCGATCCGCGGTTTCCGCGCCGCCCAGGCTCCAGCCGGTGAGGATCTGCACCCAGGCATCGAGCAGCCACAGCACGACGAGCGTTGCGCAGGCAGCGGTCAGGCGCGGCCAGGCCCCTGCCCGGCGCAAGGCGATGGCGACAAATACCGCAAATGGCAAAAAGCGCAAAAGTACACCAACCGTTCCCCAGGTTTTTTCCGGCGCCACGGCGCCCGGCGCGGAGCTCAGCGCCGCCAGCCAGTAACAGCCGAACATGATGACCGCGAGTCGCACGCCGGCGTGCGTGCGCAACACCGCACGCTCGCGCCACGCGAGGACCAATCCGGCGGCCGCACCGATGACGAGCGGCGCCTCGGAAGCACGCCCGAGCGGCAGCAGGACCAGCACGCCGAGCACGATTCCCAGCGCCCACATGGGCTAACCCGCCACCTGTGCGTACAGATCCAGCGTCGCCGCCTGCATGTCGGCGAGGCGGAAGCGCTTGAGCGGCGCGATCGGCGGCGCGCGGCGCAACAACTCGGCGGCGCGTTCGACCAGGCGTATGGTATCGCCCGGCGGCACGCGGCCGTCCGGATACAGTTCCGCCAGCACGTCGCCGACGCCGCCATGGGCGTAGCCGAGCACCGGCCGGCACAGCGCGATGGCTTCGACGACGGTGCGCCCGAACGCTTCCGGTTTCGTGGACAGTTGCAGGACCAGGTTCGACACCGCGTAGACGTCGCGCACATCCGCGCGCGGCGCGCTGATCGCCAGGCGCGCGGCAACACCGCGCTGTGCCGCCAGCGCTCGCAACTCGCGCAGGTAGGCCGCGCGCCCGGGCTCGTCGGCGCCGAGCAGCAGCAGGCGACAATCCAGACCGCGCGCGACGAGCCCGGCAAGCAGTTCGATGGCGTCGGCGTGACCCTTCAAGCGCGTGCCACGTCCCGGCAAGGTCAGCAACATGCCACCGGCCAATTGCGGAAATTCGGCAAAAAACCGTTGCCGCCAGGCATCCTCGGGCGCGTGGCCGAACGGAAATTCGGCCGGGTCGACGCCACGCGTGATCACGGTCAGGCGCCCGGGTTCGGTGCGCGGATAATGCCTGAGCACGTAATCGCGCACGGCGTTGGACACACAGATCACGCGTTCGCCGCGGGTCAGGATTGCGCTGTACCAGCCGGGCGAATTCAGGCCGTGCACGGTGGTGATGAAATGCGGTTTCGGCTCCGCCATGCCGCGCAACGCGCGCCACGCCAGCCATGCCGGCAGGCGCGAGCGCGCGTGCACGATGTCGGGCGTGGTCCCGGCAAACGCACGCCGCAACGTGCCCACGTGGCGCAGCGTGAAGACGGATTTGCGGCCGATGTCGAGTGCGATGTGTTCGCTGCCTTGCGCGGCAAGGCGCTCGACCAGGCGACCGCCGGCGCTGACCACGATCGAACGGTGCCCGGCCGCCACCAGCGCCGCGCCGATTTCCAGGGTCGAACGCTCCACGCCGCCGGCATCCAGGGCCGGCAGCAACTGCATGACGGTCAAGCGCCGCGTCGACACGCCGGAGTCCTCAATCGGTGAGCGTATAAACGGCGCTGCAGTAGGGACATTGCGCCGTACCGGTGGCCTCGACGGGCAGATACACCTTCGGGTGCGAATTCCACAGGCTCATGCCCGGCATCGGGCACGACAGCGGCAAATCCGCGCGGGTGACGTTGTAGCGATGTTCGGCATTGGCCGGAAGGATCCGGTCAAGGGGGGTGCCGGCGGCGGCGGCAGTGGCGGACATGACGAAAATCCTTGATCTGCTTTGCGTTGCGGTAAGTCTAGCAAGTTGCGGACCAATGCGCGTGCGCAGCGTGCGACGCATCACGCCACCGCAGCGACGCGGCGCCGATTCCCTTTCCTCCGGAACCGGGTAAGATTCGCCGAGCGATTCTCAACGGGGAGGTGGTGTCATGGATTTCAACAAGCTCATCGCACGCGCAAAGAACATCCTGCTCACGCCGAAAACCGAATGGCCCGTCATCGCGGGCGAGACGGAATCCATCCAGAGCCTGTACGTGAACTACATTCTGGTGCTGGCCGCGATTCCGGCCGTTTTCGGCTTCATCAAGCACAGCCTCATCGGCAGCACCTGGTTCGGCGTCACCGTCCACACCGGTATCGGCGCCGGCATCACCGGCATGATCGTCTACTACGCGCTGTCGCTCGTCATGGTCTTCGTGATGGCGTTGATCGTCGATGCCCTGGCCGGAACGTTCGGTGCGCAGAAGAACCAGGTGCAGGCGCTGAAGACGGTCGCCTACGCCTATACGGCAAGCTGGATCGCCGGCATCGGCGTGATCCTGGGCATGGGGCTCGGCGCGCTGATCATGCTGGCCGGCGGCATCTACTCGATCTATCTGCTCTACGTGGGCTTGCCCGGCACGATGAAGTGCCCACCCGAAAAGGCCGGCGGCTACACGGCCGTGAGCATCATCTGCGCGATCGTGCTCGGCTGGATCCTGATGCTGGTGGTTGCCAGCTTTACCGGTGCGGCGATGTTCGGCGCGGCCAGCAGCGGCCTCCACATCGGCAGCAGCGACAGCAATGTGACCATCGACAGCAGCAGCGCGCTGGGCAAACTCGCCGCGCTCGGCGAGAAAATGGGTGAAGCGGGCCAGAAGATGGAAACCGCGCAGAAGTCCGGCGATGCCAACGCACAGGCGCAGGCTGCAGGACAGATGCTGGGTACGCTCATGAGCGGCGGCGCGGCCAAGGTCGAGGCGCTGGCACCGGCGGAACTGAAGAATTTCGTTCCGGAAACCCTCGCCGGCCTGAAGCGCACGTCGGTCTCCGCCGAGCGCAATGGTGCGATGGGCATGCAGGTTTCCACCGCCAACGCGTCGTATTCCGATGGCCAGCACTCCCTGCAACTGGAAATCGCCGATTCGGGCAGTGCCAAGGGCATCATGGCGCTGGCCGGGGCGGTCGGCGTGGAGGCCGACAACGAAACCGACCACGGCTACGACAAGACCTACAAGCAGGATGGCCGCCTCGTCCACGAACAGTGGAATACGCAGGACAAATACGGCGAATACAGCATCGTGCTCGGCGACCGCTTCAACGTGAAGGTCACCGGCAATGCCGACAGCATCGACCAGCTCAAGGCTGCCGTCGGCAGCATCAACCTGGCCGGGCTGGAAGCGCTGAAGAACCAGGGCGTGAAGAGCCAGTAAGACGTCATTCCGGCAGGGACTGCCGGAATCCAGATGCCAAGGATGGCGCGGCTCCTCGCAATTGAATCACATCCCTGTTTTCTGGATGCCCCTCAGCCCGCTGACGCGGGCTTCGACCTTGCCGGCATGACGAGCAGGAGCTTATTTCTTCAAATCCGCCGACAGCGTAACGTGCACATGCACCTCGTCGCTCACCGCCGGCACATACATCTTCAAGCCGAAGTCCGAACGCTTGAGCGTGGTGTCGGCATCGAAGCCCGCGGAACGGGAACCGATCATCTTGTTCGCGCCGATCTTGTTGATGCGCGCGTGCAGGACCACGGGCCTGGTCACTCCGTGCACGGTCAAATCCCCGCGGATGTCGAGCGTTTCCGCCCCGGTCTTGGCCACGTTCGTGCTCTTGAACGTGATGTCCGGGAATTTCGCCGCATCGAAGAAATCCGCCGTCTTCAGATGCTCGTCGAGCTTGGGCACGCCGGTGTGCAGGCCGGACAGCGGCATGGTCACCTCGACCGAGGACTTGCCCCAGTCGCTCTCGTCGACCACGACCGTGCCCTTGATGTCCTCGAGCCGCCCGGTCGGATTGGAAAACCCGAAGTGGTTGTAGGTGAACGAGACCTGGGTGTGGTTC
>JAFEFP010000002.1 GCA_018240545.1 Pseudomonadota bacterium
ATGTCCCGCCATCAGCGGCATTTCGATGACATGCGCGCGTTCACACAGGGCGTCGAACGCCGCGCGCGTCGCCGGGGCGGTGAAGTCGTGCGCATAGATCTCGCGCGGCATCGGCAGCGGCGCGACGAGATGTGCTCCGGCGGTCAGTGCTTCCTGTGCCGCGATCTGGTCGCCGCCTTCGGCCAGCGCGGAAAGCACCGTCAGCGGCGAGTGCGGGAACTCGCGCTGGAACAGTGCGAAAAGTTCCCGCACGCACAGGCGGACGGATTCGACCTCGTGCGCGGGAATGTTGCGGTGGCTGGTAATGCCAACGACGAGCGGCGAAGGCATGGCGTACTCGCGAGCGATTCAGTTGTTCTTGATGGTCGGATTCGTGGCTGTCGCCACTGGCAACTCCAGACTCACGATGGTCGAGTACTGGGTGGTGCCGACCGTTGCGTAGAGCTGATAGATCCAGGTGCCGGACGAGTTGATGCCATTCGGGTCGTTGTTGTTGTCGGCCATCTCGATGTGCGTGTTGTCGTGGGTCAGCGTCGGCGACCCGAAGACACCGGCGGGCGGTTGTTGCTTCCAGGCGAAACCGGGGTTCGTGGCAGTCATGGCGTTGAATGTTCCGGTTGCGGCGTTGCCGGTCAATTTCCACACGATCGTTCCCGTCTGGCCATGTGCCATCTGGTTCGCATTGCCCGATTGATCCACGTCGAGCGAACCATTGTTGATCGTGACCTTCAGCTCCAGGTTCGGCATGATCTACTCCTTTCAAGACTATGGGCGGCACGAGGGACGGGCCGCGGCGCCGGTGAACTCAATGGCCATCCTTCGACTGCGGCGTTGTGCTTTCGCTCGCTGTCGAAGGAGGTGCGCGAATTGGGCGCGATGACTTTGGGGTGTCGGCAGCGGGTTGCATGATCGAGGCAAGCCGTTGCGCGAAATCCAAGTTGGCCGGATAGTCGATGTGCTCGCGCCGCAGCGTCATGAGCAAGGCCGGGTCGCGATAGCCGCTCTTCCACAGGCGATCGAGCAAAGGTTTCGCCTCCGCAATTTTGCCCAGCCCAAGCAAGGCATTTACTTGCAATGCGAGCAGACGCGGATCGTCCCGCCCGGATTTTTGCGTCGCGAGGGTATTCAGTGCGGCATCGCGCAGCCCGGCAGCAACTTGCGGATCCGAGCTCGTTTGCGCCAGCAGCAATTTGGCGCTGGTCGTGGCCAACACGGTAGCGCTGTTTTGCGGTTGCCTGGCCAAAAGAGCTTCGAGTGCGGTCACTGCCGCGCCTGCCTGCGTGCGGGCGGCATCGGCGTGTCCGGCCGCGAGCGACTCCGATGCCTGTTCGATTCGCGCTTCCGCGAATTCGCGCTGCCAACCGGCGTTGCTGGGATCCTTGCGATTCAAGTCGGTGAAGATCGCGACGGATTGTGCGGAGAGTGCGGTTGCGGCCGATGCTTCGCCATCGAGCCGGCGCAAGCGGGCAAGTTGCGCGTCGTACAGGGCCAGAAGTTCCTGTGGATCGGTATTGTTCGGGTCGACTTTGACGAGTTCTGCTGCCACATCCACTGCGCGCTGCAGGCAAAGCGTGCCGTTGCCGGTGTCTCCGGCAAGCGCCAAGGTGCGCCCCAGTATGGCATCGACGCGCATGGCTTCTTGACGCTGGGCATTGTCTCTTGGATTCTGCGCGGAAACACGCGACTCGATCAGGTTGTCGGCTCGATATTCGGCGATCGCTGTGGCGAGATCGCCTTGCTGCAGGGCCAAACGCCCGAGATCGTTGTGGGCATCGCCAGGTGCGGTAGCGTACTTGTCATCGTGCGGTGCGGCCGCGACGAGCTTGTTGGCGAGATCGAGTCTTTCCCGAAAAATGCCGAGAGCCGCATCCACGTCGCCGCGCGCCTCGACCACGTGGCCGATGTCGTTGTCCAGGAAAACCAGCTGTTCGAGCAATGCCGGGTCGTCCGGCGCCTGCGCAAGCGAAGGCCGCAATGCACGCCTGGCTGCCTCGAATACGTCTTGTGCCGCCGGCAGGTCGCTTTGGTTCCAGTGCACCATGCCGATGTAGGCCAGCGTGCGCGAGTAGGCGACCTGGCGCGCGACATCGTTGCGTCGAGCGTTGGCCAGTCCTGCCGACAATTTGGCGGATGCCGCGAATGCATCGAGCGCACCGGGCAGGTTGCCGGATTCCTGTCGGACCACGCCGATCTTTTCCAGCGCCTTGGCACGCTGGACGACCGCAAGGTCGTTGACATCGGTGGCGGGCAAGGACTGGAAATAGGCCATCGCCTTGTCGTCCACCGCCTGCATGATGTCGAGGCGCTGCACTTCGCTGAGCTTGTCGTTGAGATCACCAAGCATGAAGCCGACCAGGTCCTCGGCCTGTTTCTGGCGGCGCTCGGCGTCGTGACGGGCGATCACCGCGAACGTCGCCAGTACGGCGGTCACGGCCATGATGGCGACCGCCAGCGCGGCGACGATGGCCAGTCGCCGCAACTGCCGATGCTGTTCGCGCTGCTTGAGCGCATCGAAGCCGACATCGAGCATGCCGGCGATCAATTTCAGCTTGGCATTGGCCCTGCCGTCCTTGCCGGGGCGCGCATCGGCGGCGATCGGTTCGGTGCGCGCGACCGAAGGTTGCCCGTTCGCATCGAGTGCGAAGCGCAGCGCGGGACAGAAACTTTCCTCGGCGGCGCGTCCGGGCAGGTCGGTCGCGTTTGGTTCGCCGTCCACGATCAGGCAGAAGATGCGTCCGCCGCGGCCCAGGCGCTTGAAGGCCAGCACCTCCTCGTTCACCCAGCGCGAGGCGGCCGATGCGGGCGAGCAGATGACGATCAGGTTCTCCGATTGCGCGAGCGCGGCGTTGACGGTGCGGCCCAGATCCGTGGCGCTCGCCAGTTCGTCGCGGTCCCGGAATATCGGATGCAATCGACGCGGGATCGTGCCGTGCGCGGTGATCGTGCCGACGAGGCGCGACGGCACGCGCCAGGTTTCCAGCGCCTTGTGCAGCCAAGTCGCCCAGGCATCGTCGCTATGGCTATAACTGATGAAGGCGCGGTAACGGAACTGCGAAACGGGATGCGTATGTTCCATTTGCGACCCTCCGTGACGCGAAAGCGCAATTCCATGCCGGTTGTCCGGACACCGGGTTACTCTAGCATAGCCAGGCCTGCACGGCGCCCCGATTCCGCGCTGGCGTGGACGTCGCACGTCCCGGGCGATTCTAGGCGATGAACTTGCCCGGTGGCCGCGGACGCGTGGACTCCAGCGCGGCGAACTGCGGTTCGTCGCCGTCGAGGCGTAGCGCGATCAATTCGCCGCCCCACACACATCCGCCGTCGATGGCGTAGACCCCCATCCCCTGGAAACGGCCGAGCGTGGACCAGTGCCCGCAGACGATGCGGATTCCGCGTTCGGCGCGACCCGGCACCTCGAACCACGGGTACAGGCCGGGCTTTTGCGTGCCCGGCGGGCCCTTCTCGTGATAGGCGATGCGGCCGCGTACGTCGCAATAGCGCATGCGCGTCATCACGTTGATCGTGGCGCGCAGCCGGTCCGTGCCTTGCAGGCGCGGGTGCCAGCGATCGGGCTTGTTGCCGAACATCGACAACAGCAGGCGGCGAGCGCCGTCGCCGCGCAGGCAGTGCTCGACTTCGCGCGCCGCGTGTTCGGCGCGCTCCACCGTCCATTGCGGCGCGAGCCCGGCGTGCACGAGCATGAAATCCAGCACGCGGTCCACGTGCAGCAAGGGCCGCGCGCGCAGCCAGTCGAGCAGGGCATCGCGATCCGGCGCAAACAGGACCTCGCGCAGCTCGGGATTGACCTTGGCCTGCCCTTGCTCGTCGCGCTCGGCGATGGCGAGCAGGGACAGGTCGTGGTTGCCGAGCACGACGATGGCGCGCTCGCCGAGCGATTTCACCAATCGCAGAACCTGCAAGGATTGTCCGCCGCGATTGACCAGGTCGCCACAGAACCACAACGTATCGGCAGCGGGATCGAAGCGGATCTTGTCGAGCAGGCGACCCAGTTCGTCGTGGCAACCCTGGATGTCGCCGATGGCCCAGGTCGCCATCAGTGCAGGGTCCTTGGCACCGACAGCGTGAACTGCGTGATTGGCGCATCGAAGCGGGCGCCGTCGTCGGCCAGCATCTGGTAGCTGCCGCGCATGGTGCCCACCGCGGTTTCGAGGACCGCGCCGGAGGTGTACTCGAAGTTCTCGCCGGGCTGCAGGTGCGGCTGTTCGCCAACCACGCCGTCGCCGCGCACTTCCTGCACGCGGCCATTGGCGTCGGTGATGATCCAGTGCCGGGACAGCAGTTTCGCCGGCACCTCCCCGACATTGGCGATGCGGATGGTGTACGCGAACACATAGCGGTTGTCCGCAGGCGCGGATTGGTCGTCGAGGAAGTGCGTGCGCACATCGACGCTGATCGCGTAGGCAGTCTTGTCGGTCATGGCGGGATTGTCGACCAGGGCGGCGGATCGGGCAAGCCTGTCAGCGGACCGGTTTCGCGAGCGCAACGAAGCCGGCGGGGGCGAGCTGCTCGGCGCGCGCGCGCGGATCGATGCCGGCGGCGGCGATGGCGTCGGCATCCATGATTTTCGCCAGCGCGTTCGCCAGGGTCTTGCGGCGTTGGCCGAAGGCGGCGCGGACGATGTCGGCGACCCGGGCGAGGTCGGCGTTCGGAAGCTTGTCGGCGGGCAACGGCGTGAGGCGCACGACGGCGGAGTCGACCTTCGGCGGTGGCCGGAAGGCGCCGGGCGGAATCTTGAGCAGCGGCTCGACCGTGCAGCGCAGTTGCAGCATCACCGACAAGCGACCGTAGACTTTGCTGCCCGGCGCGGCGGCCATGCGCTCGACGACTTCCTTCTGCAGCATGAAGTGCATGTCGGCGATGGCGGCGGCATGGTCCAGGCAATGGAACAGGATCGGCGTGGAAATGTTGTAGGGCAGATTGCCGACGAGGCGGATCGGCGCGCCCTGCGCGAGCGCAGAGAAATCGACGCTCAATACGTCGACGTTGATGAGGGTGAGATCGCCGACATCGCATGCCGTTTCGCGCAGCGGCGCGATCAGGTCGCGGTCGAGTTCGATCGCCGTGAGCGCGCCGGCGGCGCGCAGCAGCGGCAGGGTCAGCGCGCCTTCGCCGGGGCCGATTTCGACAAGGTGTTGCCCCGGTTGCGGCGCGATGGCGTCGACGATGCGGCGCAGGATGCCCGGATCGTGCAGGAAGTGCTGGCCGAAGCGCTTTCTGGGTCGATGCGTGTGCGCGTTCATGCGCGCGCCAGTTCCGTCGCCAGCTTGGTCGCGGCAATCAGGCTGGCGGGGTTTGCGCGGCCGGTGCCGGCAAGGTCCAGGGCGGTTCCATGATCGACCGAGGTGCGCACGAAGGGCAGGCCGAGGGTCACGTTGACCGCATCGCCGAAACCCAGCGCCTTGAGCACGGGCAGGCCCTGGTCGTGGTACATCGCAAGGTAGGCGTCGAAGCGTGCGCGCTGCGCCGGCACGAATGCGGTGTCGGCGGAGAGCGGTCCCTCCAGGTGCATGCCGTCGGCGCGCAGGGCGGCGAGCGTGGGCGCGATCACGTCGACTTCCTCGCGGCCAAGGTGCCCGCGCTCGCCCGCGTGCGGATTCAAGCCCAGCACGGCAATGCGTGGATGGTCGATGCCGAAGCGGTGGCGCAAGTCGTTGTGCACGATGCGCAGCACGCGCACGAGCGTGGCAGGGGTGATGGCCGCAGGCACTTCCGACAGTGGCAGGTGCGTGGTCGCCAGCGCGACACGCAAGCCAGGTGCGACCAGCAGCATGGCGACATCGCATTTGGCGCGGTCGGCGAAGAATTCGGTATGCCCGCTGAAGGCGATGCCGGCGTCGTTGACGATGCTTTTCTGCACCGGTGCGGTGACGAGTGCGTCGAACTCACCTTCGAGGCAGCCATCGGCCGCACGGGCCAGCACAGCGATCACATGCGGCGCGTTGCGCACATCCAATTTGCCGGAAACGACCGGCGCCGGCGCGGGAATGTGCGCGTAGCGCAGCGTACCGGGCGCTCGCTCGCGCCGCCATTGGCCATCATCGGCTTCGAGCGTGAGCGCGATTCCGCGCGCTTGCGCAGCGAGCAGGAGCAGATCCTTGTCGCCGATGGCGATGAGGTCGGCGGCGATGCCTGTCGCCGCGAGTGCGGCGACGAGTTCCGGACCGATGCCGGCCGGTTCGCCGAGCGTGACTGCCAGCCGCGGCAGGAAAGGCCGGTCGTTCACGACGGCTCGTTCGAGCGATGATCAGGGAGCCGGCTTGTCGGCTTCCGGCTTGCTTTCCGCGCCCGGCAGGCGGATTTCGACAAAGGCTTCGGAGCGCAACTGGCGCAGGAAATCCTCGTACGCCTGCTCGGCCTTGCGGTTGCGGATGACGTCGCGCGCCTGTTCGCGCCGCATTTCCTGGGTGCGGTCCTGCTGGCGCGTGCCTTCCAGTTGCAGGACATGCCAGCCCAGGTCGCTCTGGAACGGCTGCGAGATCTCGCCATCCTTGAGTGTGGCAACGACGTTTGCGACCGAGGAACCGTACTGGTCGATCGGGAACCAGCCCATGTCGCCGCCAGCGCTGGCGGTGGCCGGATCCTGCGAATCCTTTTTTGCCAGCGCGGCGAAGTCCTGATGCTCGTCGACGATACGATGGCGGATGTCCTCAAGCGTCTTCTTCGCATCGGCGCTGGTGGTGAGTTCGTTGACTTTGATCAGGATGTGGCGTGCGTGGTACTCGGTAACCACTTGCTTGCCTTCGGCGCGCTTGTCCACGAGTTTGACGATGTGAAAACCGCTCGGTCCGCGCAGCGGCTGCGAGACCTCGCCCGGTTTCATGCCTTCAACCAGATTGGCGAATGCCTCGGGCACCTCGTCGTAACGGCGCCAGCCCAGGTCGCCGCCCTGCAGTGCGTCCTGCGCACTGGAGTACTGGATTGCGGCGGTGGTGAAATCCATGCCGGCGGCAACCTTGGCCACGACCTCGTCGGCCTTGGCGCGCGCCGCGGCGATCTGCGAAGCGTCCGCACCGTTGGGCAGGCCGATCAGGATGTGCTGCAGGTGCACTTCGCCGGACTTGAGGCTGTTGCTGGCGAGCAGGATGTCGACTTCCGAATCGCTGACGTTGGACTGGCTTTGCACCACGCGTTGCTGCAGGCGCTGCACGAGAATCTGGTCGCGCAGGTGGCCGCGGAAGTCTTCGTAGCTCAGGTGGTCGCGCGCGAGGGAACCGCGCAGTTGGTCGACCGTCATCTTGTTGTTCTCGGCGACACGCTGCACGGCCTGGTCGACGTCGGCATCGCTGACGCGGATGCCGGTGTCCCTGGCGCGGGCGACCTGCAGGCGCAGCATGATCAGGCTTTCCAGCACCTGGCGTTCGAGCACGTCGCGTGGCGGCAACTGCTGCGGATTGGCGCGATACTGGTTGAGCACATTGGCCACGGCAGCATCGAGTTCGCTTTGCAGGATGACGTCGTCGTCGGCCACGGCAACGATGCGGTCCAGCGGCTGCGTTGGCAGCAAGGCCTGCGCCTGTGTACCGGACCAGGCGCCGAGTGCGGAAACGAGGAAACACAGGCAGAAGACGATTCGGTTCATCGGAATGGGGCTTGAATGGGGGCTGCGGTGCCGGAAAAGCGCGAAATTATGCCGCTTTCCGGGTAAGAAAACCGTTATTCCAATGGCCGAATAACCGTTGCGAGCGATGACAGATCGCGTGCCGCCAGCGCGCAGAAACCGGAGCATACTTTTCCGTATGTGAGGATTTCGAGCACTGCCGGCGCGCGAGATGTCGAGCGCAGCAGGTTATTGGGTCATTGGTAGCCAAGGATAGCACGGTGCAGAAAGTTCTCCGTGCGCGTGCCGGTGTTGCCCAGGCCCTTGAATTCCAGTTCGAAATACACGCCGTTGCTCGGCTTGAGCTGGCCGATCACGTTGATGTAGCGTCGCACCAGCACGCGCAGGGCCACGCAGCAGCTGTCGTATTGCGCGCCGGCGAAAGCCTCCAGCAACTGGCTGTGCATGAGCGAATAGTAGTAGCGGCCGACCAGGCTCCAGTTCGCATTCAGCGGGTACAGCGCCGAGGTATCGACCTGTTCGAGCAGGCCGCGGCGGAAGCGGTAGGAGAAGTTCACCGTGCCGTCGGCGCCGAAGCGGTGCTGCACGCTGATCGCGGAGAGATCGGTGTGATGCAGGTTCTCGACCAGCATCTGCGTCTGCGGGTCGAGGATCTTCGAGTTCGGGTTGTACTGCTGGTCCCAGCGCAATGCCCAATTGTCGTTCAGGCGCAGATCGAGTTCGGCGATGAAATCCGAGCCGGAATAGTCCACTTCCGGCACGCCGGGCAATTGCACGCGCTGCGGCGAAAAGTAGTGGATCTGGCCGATGCTGGCGCTGAGCAATTCGTCGCCGTTGCCGGCATCGATCAGGCGTGAGGTCAGGGCGAGCGTCAGGTTGTTCGCATTGCTCTGGCGGTCAGCGCCGACGAAGCTGTTGCTGCGGAACAGGCTGGGAAAGTCGAAGCTCGGCAATTGCGTGTCGAAGATCGGCAAATCGGCCTGATTGCGATAGGGCACGCGCAGGTAATAGAGACGCGGTTCCAGGGTTTGCGTCAGCGTTGTGCCGAACAGCGTCAGCGGCCGCTCGAAGACCAGGCCCGCATCCAGGTCGAAGATCGGCGTCGTGCGCGAGGGCGAAGTGCGCGTGAACGCTGGCGCGCCGGGATGCGTGGCGTTGTAACCGGACAGATCGGTCAGGTCGTAGCCGGTGTAGCGCAGCCCCAGCTCCGGGCGGATGAAATAGCCGGCGGTTTCGACCGGGTAGGCAAGGTAGGGGTACAGGTCGACGCGCTGGCCTTCGATCGAGGCCACGCTTTGCACGCTGCCCGGCGTCGGGCCGACCAGATCGAACGGGCCGCGGCGGAAATCCACGTACTCCGAATCCACGCCCCAGACCAGGCCGCCGAGCAAGGTGTGCTCGCCGGCAAAGGTCGCGCGTGGCAGGCGCATGTAGGGCTGCGCGGCATTGGACAGCGAGGTCTGCGTGATCTGCAGGGCATCGGCGCCGAAACTCGCGTTCCACCAGGTGCCGCGGCCATTGAGATAGGCGCTGGAACCGAGCAGGGCGGTGGCACTCGTGGTCAGCGAATCGCCGTAGTCCTGGAAATATTGCTTGTCGGAGACGCGCTCGATGTCGACCGACGCGCCCCAGTTTGCGGAAAAACTGCTCCAGTCCTTGATGCTGAAGGCATAACGCCGGTCGGGAACGTCCACCGGCGAAGCCGGACCCTGGAACACCGGCGGCGTGGCGGCGAATTGCGCGCGTTCGTCGGCGACCTCGTTGTCGTGCGGCACGAAGTTGAATTCGACCTGCGCCTTGTTGGCGGTATCGAGGTAGCGGAACTGGCCTTCGAGCATGGCGCCGCGTTCGGTCGACACGCGCGGTTCCAGGGTCGCGTCGTAGTTCGGCGCGAGATTCAGGTAGTACGGCGCACCCAGCACCAGGCCGCGGTGACTGGAATAGCCGATGTGCGGTGCGAGGAATCCGGACTGGCGTTCGTTGCTGAGAGGAAAACTCAGGTAGGGAAACCAGAAGAACGGCACATCGCCGTAGTACAGGCTGACGCCGTGCGCACGACCTTCGTTGGCGGCCTTGTCCATGACGAGCTCGTCGGCGTGCAGGTGCCAGCGCACGTCGTCGGGATCGCAGGTGGTGTACGTGCCATCGAGCATCTTGGCGTGCTCGGCATCGCTCATTGCGGCGCTGGCGGCCACGCCGTTGCCGCGCTGCGCGAGCATCTGGTAGCGCACGTTGTCGAGCCGGGTTGAATGCGCCGATTCCACGCCGCTGGCCGAATCGGCCGCGAGCAGCATGCTGCGATCCTGCATCACCACGTGGCCGCCAGCGGTGTAGGCCGTGGTGTCCGTGTCGTAGGTCAGGAAATCCGAGCGCAGCAACTGATCCAGGCGCTGCATGCGCACCTCGCCCTCGAGCCGATAATGCGTGTCGTCGGTGGACGACACCCTGCGCGCGCTGACGTCGGCAGCGACCCGGGTGCGATCGCCATCGGTCGGCAGTCCGGGCGTGTAGAAATCCAGCAGTGCGTTGCGCTTGCACATCGCGAACGGGTTCGCGCGCGCCGGCTTGGGGCAGATCAGCACCCCGACCGGGCAATTCGGCGGCACGTCCTGGGCTGCCGCGCCATGGGCAATGGCCATGGCCATCGCGGCGGCGAGCAGGCGGAATCGCGCGAATCTTGATCGGTTGGCGCCAGACACGGATCATCCGGAAGCGGTGCGCAAGGTTGCAAAGCTTGCCCGATTCGGCGATTGCCGGCAATGCGCGCATGCAAGTTCTGTTCACCTTTGCCGGTCAGATCGGGGTCAAACGGAGCGCACATGAACACGAAAGTCGATAAAACCGACGAACAATGGCGCGCGGAACTGGATCCGGCGCAATACGCCGTGTGCCGCTGTTCGGCGACCGAAGCGCCGTTCACCGGCAAATATTGGGATCACCACGAAACCGGCGTGTACCGTTGCGTCGCGTGCGGGGCGGAACTGTTTTCATCGGCGGCGAAATTCGATTCCGGCAGCGGCTGGCCGAGCTATTTCCAGCCGCTGTCGAAAGCCGCGGTGAGCGAGCACGAAGATTCCTCGCATGGCATGCGCCGCATCGAGGCACGCTGCGCGCGCTGCGAGTCGCACCTGGGGCATGTCTTTCCCGACGGCCCGCAGCCGACGGGGTTGCGTTATTGCATCAACTCGGCGGCGCTGGATTTCGCCGGAAATGATTCCCAAGAATGATTCCGTTCGCGTTGAGCGTAGCTCGCGCAGCGAGCGAAGTCGAAACGCCGATTACCCTTCGACTTCGCGCCTTTGGCGCTACGCTCAGGGCGAACGGAGTCACATCACGCCATCATCGCCGCCACGTGCGCGGCGGTCGAATCGCGCAGGGCGGTGAGGCTGTAGCCGCCTTCGAGGCTGGAAATCACGCGGCCACACGCGTACTCGTCGGCAATGGCGACGAGTTCGCGTGTGACCCAGTTGTAGTCGTCGGCATCAAGGTTCAGGCTGGCCAGCGGATCGAGCCGGTGCGCGTCGAAGCCGGCCGAGATCATCACCAGTTGCGGCCGGAATTGCCGCAAGCGCGGCAGCACGATGTCGGTGAAAGCCGCGCGGAATTGCGCCGATCCCGCGCCCGGCGGCAGCGGCGCGTTGACGATGTTGCCGGCGCCGGTTTCATCGCGCGCGCCGGTACCGGGATACAGCGGGGACTGGTGCGTCGAGGCATACAGCACGCGCGGCTCGTTCCAGAAAATATCCTGCGTGCCGTTGCCGTGGTGCACGTCGAAATCGACGATGGCCACGCGCCCGAGCCCGCGCGCGAGCGCGTGTGCCGCACCGGCAGCAATGTTGTTGAACAGGCAGAATCCCATCGCGGTGTCGTGCGTGGCGTGGTGACCGGGCGGACGCACGGCGCAGAACGCGCGCTTGTCCTCGCCATCGAGCAGGGCGTCGACCGCCGCGCACACCGAGCCGACGGCACGCAGCGCGGCTTCCAGCGAATCCGCCGACATCGCGGTATCCGCATCCAGTTGCGCATGACCGGATTTCGGCGACGCGGCGTGGATCGCGTCGATCAGGGCGCCATCATGTACGCGCGCCAGTTGCGCGCGCGTGACACGGGTGGCTTCGCGGCGATGCAACTGCGCGAAGCGCGGATCGTCCAGGGCTTCGAGAACGGCGCGCAATCGCGCTGGTGATTCCGGATGACCCGTGCCGGGATCGTGGGCGAGGCACGCTGGATGAGAGAACAAAAGCACTCAAGTCTTCGGCTTCTTGCGCCGCTCGTGCTGCCACAACACCTCGCCATGGCCGCTGGCCCGAGCGAGCACGCGCGCGATCACAAACAGCAAATCCGAAAGTCGGTTCAGGTAGTGAATCGCCTCGGGACGCACGGTCTCCGCGCGCGCCAGCGTCACGGTCTCGCGCTCTGCGCGCCGGCACACGGTGCGGGCGAGATGACAGCACGCGGCCGCCATGCCGCCGCCGGGCAGGATGAATTCCTTGAGCATGGGCAGGTCGGCATTGAAACCGTCGAGCGTGGATTCCAGCCTTTTCACGTCGGTGTCGCGGACCGTTTCCATGCCCGGAATGCACAACTCGCCACCGAGGTCGAACAGGTCGTGCTGGATTTGCGTCAGCGCCTCGCGTACTGGCGCTGGAATGTCTTGCGCCAACACCAAGCCGATCGCGCTGTTGAGTTCGTCCACGGTGCCGTAGGCTGCGACGCGCGCCGAATCCTTCGGTACGCGCGAACCATCACCGAGGCCGGTCGTGCCGTCATCCCCGGTTTTGGTGTAAATCCTGGAAAGGCGGTTGCCCACCGCGACGATCAGGCCGTGGCAGTGGTTAGCACGCTCCATCGCCGCCGCATCAGTTCGAACCCGCCGAACAGGATCGCGCTCCAGGCCAAGGTGCCGAGCAGCGTGCCGCGGAAGAATGGAATGCCGGCGACAAAACATGCCGCCAGGCTCTGCGTGCAGGCGGCGCCCGCACCACCATGCGCTGCCAGCCAGGTGGCGAAATTGGTGACGAGGAAGAACAATACGGCGCTGGCAAAAGCGTAGCTGGTCACGCGAAATGCCGTGATCCGGCGCGAAAGCGTCAGGCCACCGACGACGGTGAGCGCGATGCAACCGTACACGGCCGGCAGGGTGCCGAGCCAGTCGCCGATCCACTCCCGCGGCAGCGCGGTGGCGATGATGAGGTCCGCGCACAGCATGGCGAGGAGCGGCACCGCGAATGCCAGTCGGCGATTGGTGAAATAGGCACCGCCGAACAGGGCGATGGCCTCGACGGGCGTGAAGTTGTACGGGAAAAGTCCGGGCACGAAGTAAATCACGAGGCGCACGCCGACGGCGAACGCGATCATGGCGATCAGGACCCAGGTGCGCGGCGAAACGCCTTGATTTTGTGGAAATTGCGACATTGTGGAACTCCGGGGAATGCGGTACTTCAATCGGATTCAAAGCGAGAAGTATTCGCGTAGCATACTTCAAACTGACCGGCCCGGGTACGGATGCGCGCGGCGTGGGCGTGGTCGATGCGCAACGCGTACGCACGTTGCGCGGGCAGGCCGAGCGCATGGCACAGCAGCGCCCGGATCGAGCCGGCATGCGCCACCGCGAGTACCGTGTCCTCGTCGCGCGTGGAGGAAAGCACCGAGGCCAGCCACGCGCCGGTGCGGCGGATCGCGTCGGCGAAACTCTCCCCGCCCGGCGCTTCCTGGATCACCCAGTTCGCCGACCAGTGCTCGTAGCGCGCCGCGTCGGAGCGCATCACCTCTTCCCAGCGCTTGCCGTCCCAGTCGCCCAGGTTCACCTCGCGCAAACGCGCGTCGAACAAGGGTTCGATCGCAAAACGTGCGGCGAAAATCTGCGCGGCCTGCTGCGCGCGCTTCAGATCGCTGGAAAACAGGAATCGCGGCGGGTCTTGCGTCCAGGTGGCGGCAAGCTGTTGCACGGCGCCGAATCCGGCAGCAGACAAGGGCGCATCAGTCTGGCCCAGGCACAGGCCGGGCGCAGCTTCAACGTCGCCGTGGCGGACGAGGATCAGGTCCATCGCGACGCGTCGCCGCTATTTCAGCGCGCGCTGCACGATGGCCGTATCGGTGTGCTGCTGGAAGCTCGTCACGCCACCCTTGCCGAACTTCCACACATGCGCGAACGGCGCCCGGAAGCCCTTGCCGCTGGCCTTGTACGTGCCGCTGTATTCGCCCAGCGCGACCACGGTATCGCCGCTGGAGACGTATTCCCGCGGCACGGCGGCGAAGCCGTCCCACTCGGAGCCGAGTTTCATGAACACGTTCTGCACGATGGCTTCCGGCCGGGTGTACGTGCCGGCGTAGGGAAAACCTTCGGCCTCGGTCCAACGGATATCCGGCGCCATGATGGACAGTACCCCCGGCACGTCGCCGCGCGCGAAAGCGGCATAAGCGTTGCGGATCGTGGCTTCGTGATCGGTCATTGCGATTCCCCTCGCTGGTTGCGGATCGTTGCGGCGCAACAGGGTAGCACTTCCCGCGCTATCATCCGTGCATGCACGATCTGGATGTTCTCATCATTGGCGGCGGGCTGGTTGGATCGAGCCTGGCCATTGCGCTGGATGGATCCGGCCTGCGCGTGGGGTTGGTTGAAGCCGCCCCGCCCACGGTCGACCTGCAGCCGAGCTACGACGAGCGCAATCTGGCGCTGGCGCACGCGACCGTGAACGCGCTCGATGCCATTGGCGTGTGGGCGCAATGCGGCGCAAAGGCGACGCCGATCCGCAGGATCCACGTCAGCCGGCAGGGTGAGTTCGGCGTGGTGCGGCTGGATGCGGCCGACCACGGCGTAGACGCGTTCGGAGCGACCCTTCCCGCGCGCGAGCTGGGCAATGCGCTGCTCGCGCGACTGGATGAATGCCGTTCCTTGCAGCGGGTGGCGCCTGCAAAGCTCGAAGCTTTGGCGCTCGCCGATGATGTCGCGTCGGCGAGGCTCGCAACAAGGAATGGCGCGCAAACGATGCGCACGCGCCTGCTGGTCGGTGCGGACGGCACGCAGTCGTTCGTTCGTTCCAGTCTTGGCATCGAATGCGATGCGACCGACTACGCGCAAACCGCGTTCGTCGCGACCGTCACGCCAGAGCGCGCGCCGGATTGCGCGTACGAGCGCTTTACCGCGACCGGCCCGGTCGCCCTGCTGCCGCTCATGCAAGGCCGCTGCGGCGTGGTGTTGACGGTGCCGACATCCGATGCCGCGCGTGTCGCATCGCTGGATGATGCAGGCTTCATCGCCTTGTTGCACGAGCGTTTCGGCTGGCGCCTCGGGCGCCTGTCGCGGCCCGGCAAGCGCGTGTCGTATCCGCTCAAGCGGGTTTATGCGCAACGATTCGTGGCACCGCGCGCGGTGCTTGTCGGCAACGCCGCGCAGACCTTGCATCCGATCGGCGCGCAGGGTTTCAACCTCGGTTTGCGCGACGCGCTGACGCTGGCGGAATTGCTTATCGCTGCGAACGGTGATCCCGGCGATACCGCGCTGCTTGGCGAGTATGCGAATCGCCGGCGCGATGATCGCGACGGTACCGCGCGGGCAAGCGACGCACTGGCGCGCTGGACGGCGAACGAATCGCCGCCGCTGAAACTGCTTCGCAGTCTCAGCTTGCTCGCTGTGGATCGTGTCGCGCCACTGCAAGCGGGCTTGGTCCGGCGTGGAATGGGATTCCGCGGGCAGGTTCCGCGCCTGGCTCTTACACCATGAAGCCATGCGACGTCGCCGTGGTTGGCGCCGGCATGGTTGGCGCGGCACTCGCGCTCGCACTCGCGCGCGAAGGATTCGAAGTCGCCGTGATTGAACCGCGCGCGCCGAAACCGTGGAACGCGCAGGATGAAATCGATCTGCGCGTGGTCGCGCTGGCGCCTTCGTCGGTCGAATTGTTCACGCGATTGAACGTGTGGCACGAGATTGCCGCCGCACGCGCCAGCGCCTACCGGCGCATGCGTGTGTGGGATGCGCTGGCGCCTGGCAAGCTCGATTTCGACGCGGCCGACGAAGGCCGCGCCGCGCTCGGCTGGATTGTCGAGAATCGACTGATCCAGTGGATGCTGTGGCAGGCGTTGCAGCGCGATGCGCGTATCACGCTGCACTGTCCGGCCACGGTCGTGGCGACGGAAGCGACCGCCGAGCGGCGCACGCTGACGCTCGACGATGGTTCGATCATCCACGCGAAACTCACCGTCGCGGCTGACGGCGCGGATTCCGCTTTGCGCGCGATGTCCGGCATCATCACGCACGATCGCGACTACGGCCAGCGCGCCATCGTCGCGCATGTGGCGACGCAGCGCGCGCACGAATCCACCGCGTGGCAGAGGTTTTTGCCGGGCGCGACCATCGCCTTTCTGCCCCTCGCGGACGGGCGCAGCTCCATTGTGTGGTCTGTGCCGGAAGCGGAATCGGTGCGCGTGTTGGCGCTGGATGATGACGCTTTTTGCGCCGAACTTGGCACGGCGCTGGATTTTCGCCTTGGCCGCGTGATCGCGACGACGCCGCGCGCGTCGTTTCCGCTGCGCCTGAAACTCGCGCAGCGCTACCTCGCCCCTCGCTTCGCCCTGATCGGCGACGCCGCGCACGCCGTGCATCCGCTGGCCGGGCAGGGCGTAAACCTCGGCCTGCGCGACGTCGAGGAACTGCGCAACGTATTGGTCGAGGCGCGCGACGCGAAACGCGATTTCGCCGTCGAATCGGTATTGCGTCGCTACGAGCGCCGCCGGCGCAGCGACAATACCCTGTCCGCGCAGGCCTTCGACGCGATCCAGCGCGTGTTCGGCAGCGACGCGATGCCGGTCGCCGCGTTGCGCGGTGCGGGATTGTCCGTCGTCGACAAAATCGGGCCGCTTAAACTTGCGTTTGCGCGGCACGCGGCGGGTCGAGCATGACGTGATTACGCGATGCGTTGAAGCGCATCGCGTGCGTCATGCGAGGGTGAGCCATGGATGGCGATCGGAGGAGATCCAAGGAAGGCTGCTTGGATTCGATTTACCCGCTCTTCTCCCCCGCCTGCCACGCCACCCAGGCGCCGATCATCGCGGAAAGGTACGGAATCGCCTGTGCGGACAGGATCGCGATCCACAATTTGCCTTCGAGGTAGTTGATGCCGACGGCATGCAGCATGCCGAAGATGCCCAGCGCGATGGCGATGAACATCAGCAATTCTTCGCGCACGGCGGCGAACGGGTTCGGACGCTTGCCGATGCGACGGCTCTTGGCGGTGCGCACGAATTCGCCCTGCTTCTTCCACAGGCCGAGGTAGATGCCGCGCGCGATCGCGTGCGACAGGCCCATGCTGGCGATGGACGCGGCAAGCGTGTCCTTCCATGAACACGGCACGCGCACGCGGTACAGCCAGATGCCGATGACGGCCTTGAACACGAAGAAGCCCAGGATCGGGTAGATGAAAAGGTCCAGCGGCAGGTTGAAGTATTCCGGCAGGCCGATCATGCCCGCGGTCCAGGCCAGGGCGAGCAGGGTGAAGGCCAGGTGCAGCGCATCGGCGAACCACGAGAACCAGCCGGTGAGAAAGTGGAAGCGCTGGCCCCAGGTCAGTGGGCCGCGTTCGGTCAGCCAGTGCCAGCGCGCCTTGAGGATCTGCATGGCGCCGAAGGCCCAACGATAGCGTTGCGACTTGTATGCGGTGAAATCGGCGGGCGTGAGTCCCCGGCCCATGATTTCATAGACGAGATCATAGCCCGAGTGCATCAGGCGCAAGCCGAGTTCGGCATCTTCGCAGATCGTCCATTCGCTCCACGCGCCGGTGGCCTCCAGTGCGCCGCGCCGGACCATGGTCATGGTGCCGTGCTGGATGATCGCGTTGCGCTCGTTGCGGTGGTGCATGCCGATGCGGAAGAAGCCGTCGTATTCCCAATTGGTCATGCGCCGGAACGCGTTGTGTTCGTAGTCGCGGTGCGCCTGCGGGCATTGCACCACGGCCACTTTCGGATCGGCGAAATAGCCGGTGAGCGCGCGCAGCCAGTCCGGGCGCACGGCGTAGTCGGCATCGATGGCGGCGACGACTTCGGCACGTGGATCGGTTTGCTTGAGGCCAAAATTCAGCGCACCGGCCTTGAAACCGGGCCAGGGATTCAAATGGAAGAAGCGGAACTTCGGTCCGAGCTTCTTGCAGTGCTCCTCGACCGGCTGCCAGACCTCGTCGCGCCGGGTGTTGTTGTCGATCACGAGTACCTCGAAGTTTTCGTAATCGAGCGCGGCGAGCGAATCCAGCGTCAGGATCACCATCTCCGGCGGCTCGTTGCAGCAGGCCAGGTGGATCGACACGAACGGCTGCGCATCGCCGGACTTGGGCTCGAGCAATCCGAAATGCCGCTGCCACTGGCCGCGCCACAATACTTCGGTGAATTCGAAACCGTTGATCAACAGGATCAGGATGATCGCCACCTGCGCCGGCGCGAGGATGGTGAGCATCGTCCAGTCGAAGGGGTCGAGGTAGAACGCGTAGGGCAGGGTTGCCGACCACACCAGCAGCGAGGCCGACAACTGGATCAGCACGCAGAAGAATGCCAGGCCCACGAGCTTGAAGCGCATGAATTGCCGCGCGAACCAGAACATCGGCAGCAGCGCGAGCAGGCAGGCGAGAGAGGCCTTCCACGGCCACGCGGGATCTTCGATCACCGGTCCGGTGAGGGAAAACTTCGGCGCGCGGTCAGCGCCGAACATGCCCCAGTACGCGCCGACGCGGCCTTCGAACGGTTCCTTCCACGGCTGGTCGATGGCTTCCATCAGGTAATAGTCGAAGCCGCGTTCCTTGGCGACGTTCAGCCACTGGCGGATGAACAGGCTTTCGTTGGCGATCGAGGCGGTGGCGCCCTTGATGCGGTCGCCGGACGAAGGCCAGCCGATTTCGCCGATCACGATATGCTTGCCCGGGAATGCACTCTGCAACTGGTAGTAGCGCATCAGTACCTGCAGGCCGATGGCGTCCTTGCGCGGATAGCCTTCCCAATACGGCAGCAGGTGCACGGTGATGAAATCCACGTGCTTGGCGAGCTGCGGGTACTTGAGCCAGATGTGCCAGGGTTCGGCGGTGGATACCGGCACCTTGACCTGCGCGCGTACGCGGTCGATGTAACCGATCAGCGTGTCCACGCCCATGTCGTTGCGCAGCAGGGTTTCGTTGCCGACGATGACGCGGGTGACGTTGTCGTTGTTGCGTGCTTCATCGATCAGTGCGGCGACTTCGTTCTCGTCGTTCTGCCAGCGGCTGTCGAGCCAAGCGCCGGCCAGCACGGTCATGCCGTACTTTTTCGCGATCGCGGGAATCGCGGGATTTTCCAGTGCGGCGTAGGTGCGCAGGCGTTTGCTGTATCGCGACAGCATCTTGATGTCCGAGTCGACCTGATCGGTATTCGGATAGATCTGCTTGTTCGGACTCTGGTAGCGCTGGTACGGCACGTAGGCGAAGCCGCCGATGTCGCCGTGCCAATCCGCCGGTTGCGCGGGGCGATTGAGCGCCGCCCAAAGTGCGAAGTTGAGGCCGGCCACGACGAGCGCGAGGAACAACGCGCGCCAGAACGATGGCCGTGTCGCCGGGGCGGGGCTCGAGTTCAAGAGTGTTTCCCTGTTTCGTCCAAGGCTCGCAAAGCCGCGGCAGAATATCGCAATGATGTCCCGCCGCTCAAACTTTGCGGCGAGCGCGCCATTTGCCGATGGCGACCGGCACCAACGCCAGCAAACCCATCGCCAGCAACGGCCCGATCACGATGGGGTCGGAAATCAGGCTCAGGTTCACTTCGTGGTGGGTGCCGATGTTCCTGGCCAGGCCCGCGCCGAGCACGGTTTCGATGCCGACCATGAGCGCGCCGCCGCCAGCGGTGGCGACGAGGAACAGCCACAGCGGACAGCGCAGCCAGGCCAGTGCCACGGTCACGCCGCCGAACGGGAAGAATGGGACCAGGCGCAGGAAACAGGTGTAGCTCACCGGATGCGCGAGGTAGCCGCCGCGCAATTTTTCCACCAGTGCCGGAGCACGCGCGCCGCTGGGTCCGGCGAAGGCATGGCGGCTGGCAAGGAACAGGATCAGCGCACCGAGCGTCGCGCCCGCCGTCGAAAGGATGGTGCCCCAGGCGATGCCGAACAGCATGCCGCCGGCGAGGATCACCACGAGCACGCCGGGTATGCCGGTGGCGATGGCGAGCGTGGTCACGCCGACGTGAATCAATCCCGCGTGGATTGGATGCGCTGCAATTTGTGCCTGCAGGTTCGCCTGTTCGCTTGCGAGCGTTTCCGGGCGAAAGCGGTTCAGCGCGCCGGTCGAGAGCAGGGCGATGCCGATGGCGATGAGGATGAGCAGGGGCAGGAAAGATCGCAGACGCTTCATTTTTCTCGGGCCTTTACGTGAGCAAGGCCGGCTTGCGCCGGCCTTGCCTGAGCTGCCCATCTTACAGCCTGGCTTCAGCGGCAGGTATCGCCTTCGAAACCATCGCCGAACAGGCGATCGAAGGTCAAGGTGACAACCTGGCCATCGTGGTCGGCACTGCGGGCGGGCGTCGTGATATCCGTCACTTCGGGCCCGGCCTCGGACGTATCCGCATTGCCGTGCGCGTTATGCAGGCTGACGAAATCCGTCCACGCGGCGCGGGTGAGCAGGGCATGATCCAGTTCCTGCACGTAGCCGTCGAACATGAACGAGTAACGCGTGGCCGGGTCGGTGGTCAGGCCGGCGTCGCACATCGTCGGCGTGGTCGTCTGCGCCGCCCAGGTCACGTTGTCGGCCTGCACGGCCGTGCCCTTGATCTGTCCGGTGACATCGACATAGCCATCGGTGAACTCGTAGGCGTTGTAGTCGCCAACGATGACCAGCGGCACGCTGCCGTCGGCATTCGGCACGGTTTCGCCGTTGGCGCCGAGGGTGATGTGCGCGTCGGGAGAAACCAGGCCGACACTGCTGCCGGTACCGGTTTGCCAGGCCTGCGCGATCGCGGCCACGTACTCGGCCTGTTCCAGGCGCTTGCGTTGCACGCGCGTGGTGTCCACGCTGCTCAGAGACCGATTGTGGATCACCAGAACCGCGAAGCGCTGGCCGCTGAAGCTCGCATCGAGCAGCAATGGCGGACGGTCGTTCAGGATGCACGATGCAGGTGCGGGCGAGCCGCCGCAACCATCATCCGTCTGTGTGTCCTTGCCGATCTGCGTCACCGCGTTCACGGTGACATAGCTGCGCACGAGGAAGCCGACATCGATGCCGCCGACGTCGTTGCCTTCGATGAGATAGGGTGCATACGTCAGGCTCGAATCATCAACGTGGATCTGATTGGCCAGTTTCTGCAAGGCGTTGATGTTTTCCACTTCCTGCACGCCAACCACGGCCGGTGCCTTGAGCACGGTGCGAACCTGCAAGCTGAGCTTGCTCAGGCGAATGTCGAATTGGGCCGTGGTCGGGCAGACGTCCTTCGTGCCCGGCGTGGTGCAATTGTCGCCCGTGCCCGGGTCGTCCACGTCGTCGTAGAAATGCAGCATGTTCTGCGAAGCGATCGTCAATGTGCCGGTGGCCGAATCGGCAACCGGCTGCACGGTAATGGGCGTTGAGCCGGGCGTGAAGACGGTCGGATAAAGTTCGTAGCCGCCGCTGAAATCGGCGACAACCGCTGTCATGGCGAAGGTCTGGCCGGCGTTGTAGGGCGCGGCACTCGTGCCGTTGAAACCCTTGCCGAAATAGATCTCCATGATTTCCGGATCGCCGTCCCACACCGGATAGCCGGCAACGCCCGGGTAGGCGATGCCCGGTTCGCGGAAGGGCCGCGCGACGCCGCCGACCGTGGCGTAGAACGATCCCGGAGTGCCCGGATGCGTGCCATCGGCGGCGGAACCGCCGCCCGTGGCTCCGACCACCACGCCATCGAAGCTCACGAGCATGCTTTCCAGGCATTCCCAGTTGCCCTCGGCGACATTGCCTGCGGGCAGGCTGCCCGTGCACACGGGCAGGGCCGGATTCGACGACGGCATGGAGCTGTTGAGCAGTACCGGCGTGACGGAGCCGCCGCTGCTGTTCAGTGTCACCGTCACCGGACTTCCAAACTCGGTGGTGCCGTTGAACTCGGAAATCTTGCCGGTCACATCCACGATGTCGCCCACCGCGACGGCGGGCGTAGTCGAACTGCCGCGAAAGACATAGATCGCATCGGAGGTATCCGGATTGCCATCGCCGACCGGATCCTGCATGTAGAAATTGTTCCCGCTCACCACCGTGACCACGTTGCCGGTGGTTGTCACAGTCTGGCCGGCATAGGGCGATGCGTCGCCCGTGCCCTGGATGGCGCCGATCTTGAGGTTGGGGACCGGTGCCGTCACCGTCAGCGAGATGCTGGTGGCGCCGGCGCGGGCCTGGTCGTCGACGATCGTTGCCGTCAGCGACACCGCGCCGGGAGATGTGGTGCCGGCAACTGTCGTGCTGAATGAGAACGTGCCATCGCCGCCGGTGACATCGCCGTTGCTACCGTCGTCGTAGAACGTCTGCGTCGCCGAGCCGCCGATCGCGGACAAGTCGGCGCTGACGGTGTAGCTCGCGCTGGTCGGATTCGTGCCCGGGGTGGGCACGACCGTGAGCAGGGTCGCGGTCGCGCCGTCGTTCGGAACAGACGACGGAGTCGCGCTGCCATTACCGCCGGGATTGGTCGAACCGCCGCCGGACGTGCCGTGTGGCGTCAGCGAAAAATTATCGACAGCGAGGCCGTCGTCCGCGCTGGAGGCATTGCCGTCAACCCAATGAATCCAGACGGTGGCTCCGGATGCCAGTGTAAGGCCGCTGATCGTGCTCGACAGCGCTGTTTGCTCCGCGACCGAATTTCCGTCTTTGGCGCCGGCGGTGGCTTGATCGGGCGTGGTGAAATTCAGGGCCGATACGCCGGTCCAGGTGCCGGTCTTTACGTCGGTCGCATCCGTGCTGTATTCGAAATTCAGGACATCCGCGCGACTGGCCGTCCCCAATCGCCATTCTTCGCCCGTGTAGGAAATGTCCAGGCTGGTGATGGTTCCGCCCGTGTCGTTCTGGAAGCAGGCGCCGATAAACGGAGTGTTCGTACTGGACAGCAAGGTGCCGAATGCGCGTTCGTTGCTGCCCGTGGCGCCATAACTGTAGATGCCGCCGGCATTGGAGCCACCGTTGTCGGCCCTGTAAGTGGTCGTCGTGCCATTGAAATAAAAGGCCCATCCGGCAGGCAGGGTCGAGGCATCGTTGGCGGTGCCGGAATTGGCTAGCGAATCGAAATTCTGCGTGTAAGAGCTGTCGAGCGCGCTAAGACTGACACAGGCAGCAAAAGCGGAATTCGACGCGAATGCGGCTGACAATGCCAGCACATACAATGAACCAAGATATTTCCCAGACATGACACTCCCCAAACGGATGAACCGGCAAAAGACGCATGCTAGGCCGCCTGTTTGACACTTTCGTGTCGCACGCGACCGCGCCGGCGGATTGCGCCGAACTGCGCCCACTGGTGAACCGGTCCCCCCAGACGATCACAACGGATCGTTTGCGCGGCGCCGTGCCGCGTGCCATGGACCGGTCGCGCGGGACTCTACAACGAATTCCGCGGCGGTGCCACGAGTCGGGTCAAGGCTTCTGCCGCGGCCCCGCGGAGGCCGCGAAAACCGTGATTTCCTCGCGGTCGTGGTAGAGCTGCTTCGCGCGCACCACGCGCGCGCCTGCGCGGATTTGCGCAAGGCAGCGCGTCGTTTCGTCGAAGCGCTTTTTCATCGGCAGTTTGAGATTGAAGATTGCGTAGCGGCACCAGCCCTGTTCCAGCCAGTGGGCGGCGAGATCGGCCACGCGGCGCGGCTGCTCGACCATGTCGCACACGAGCCAGTCGACCGGTTTCGGCGGGCGATAGCGGAAACCATCCTCGCGCCGGTGCGTGACGAGGCCCGACTCGATCAGCGCACGATCCATCGGCCCGTTGTCGATGGCGGTGACGCGGATCGAGCGCTGCACGAGCTGGTACGTCCAGCCGCCGGGCGCGGCGCCCAGATCCACCGCCGTCATGCCTGGCTTCAACCAGCGCGTGCGTTCGTCGTCGTCAAGCAGAGTCAAAAAAGCCTCGTCGAGCTTGAGGGTGGAACGGCTGGGCGCATCGCGCGGGAATTTCAGCCGTGCGATGCCCATCGGCCAGGGCGCGGTGGCGGCAGGATCGGCTGCGCACAAATACGCTTCGTCGCCCTGCGGGAAAAACACATGCAGTCGTCGCGGTGCGTTGGCGTCGAGCAGTTGGCCCTTCTTCAGTGCGCCGACGAGGGCGTTGCCGAAACTCTTGCACAGGGGCGTGAGTTGTTTGCCGGCATCGCTGTCCGGCGCCTCGGCCCAGACTTCGTGGAATTTCTCGCCGCGCTCGCGCAGGGCGGCAAGGATCGGTGTCGCGCGGTCGTTGCGCGCAAGCTTCGGCAAATGCGCGAACGCGACCAGGCATTGGCGCGCGAAGACGAGGTCGCGCCAGCGGAATTCCTGGCGCAGCGCCGCCTCGGGCGCATTCGTGCCGAACTCCACGAATCCCGATGCGGTCGCGCTCCCCACCGTGCCGACAATGCCGGCCCCGCGCGCGACGGCCTCGACTTCCTGCGCGCATTCGCGCTCGAAGCCCGGACGGCAATAAGCCAGCAGTGCCGCCATCACGGTTTCTTGAGGCCGCTCTTCCATGCGTACACCGCCGCCTGGGTGCGGTCGCCGAGGCCGAGCTTGGCGAGCATGTTGCCGACATGGGTCTTCACCGTTTTCTCGGAAATCTCCAGTTGCGTGGCGATGCGCTGGTTGCTTGCGCCCTCGGCGATCAAGGCCAGTACTTCGCGTTCGCGCTCGCTGAGCGCGGCGAGGGCTTCCCCGCCCGGCGCCGATCGGCCACGACGCACCGCATCGACGAGGTAGCCGGCCACGCGCGGATGCAATACCGATTCGCCGCGCGCCGCCTTGCGGATCGCCTCGGCGAGGCCGTCGGCATCGATGTCCTTGAGCAGGCACGACAGTGCGCCGGCCTGGACCGCAGCGAGAATGTCGCGCGAATCGTCGAAGGAGGTGAGCAGGATCGTCCGCGTCGCCGGGCTGGCGGCCCGGATCGCGCGGATCGCGGCAATGCCGCCGCCGGGCATCACCAGGTCGATCAGGGCGACATCGGGTTTGTGCGCGGTGCAGGCGGATACCGCGCTGTCGCAATCCCCGGCTTCGGCGACGATGGCCAGGTCCGACTGCGTGTCGAGGAAGGCGCGAATGCCCTGGCGCACCAGTACGTGATCGTCGGCGATGACCACGCGGACGGGAGTTGTGTTCATGCAGCGTGATCCTGGTCAGTCGAAAACGTGATGCACACGCGCGTGCCGCGCGCGGCGGCGGTGTCGAACTCGAAGCGGCCCTGTGGCAGCGCCTGGGCGCGCTCGCGCATGTTCGCAAGGCCCATGCCGGAACGCAACGCGGCGTCCGCGCCGCGGCCGTTGTCGGCGACGACCAGGCGCGCATTGGTGTCCGCACGATCAAGGCTCAGCGTCACCTGTGTGGCGCCGCTGTGGCGCAGCACGTTGGCGAGCGCTTCGTCGACGATGCGCAGCAGGTTTTCCGCCGCGGTCGCGGTGGGTGCCGGAATGTCGTGCAACTGCAAGTCCAGTTTCACGCCGCTGGTCTGCGACCACGTCTGCGCACGCGCGCGCAGACGATCACCAAAAGGCAGTTCCGCATCGCCGGCGCGAAGTTCGTCGAGCAGTTGTGCGAGCTCGTGCTGGATCTGCTGGCTCAGGACTTCGGCTTGTTCGATGCGCCGGACTTCCGCGGGTTCGCCAAGTTGGCGGCGCAAGGTCGCCAGTTGCAGGTTCAGCGCGAACGCCTGCTGCTTCACGGTGTCGTGCAGGTCGCGCGCCAGGCGCTGGCGTTCGGCGAGTGCGGCCAGTTGCGCGCGCGAGCGCAGCAAATCCTGGAGTTGCAGGGCCATGTCGTCGAGCAGCGCGGAGAGCGTTCCGAGTTCGTCGCGCGAAGGATCGCCAATGCGGTCGGAGAAATCGCCGCGGCTCCATGCGGATGCGGCGCGCGCCACGCGATTGAGCCGGCGCGTGACCCATGCGACCAGGAAAAACGACGACGCGATGCCGAACAGGATCAGATAACCGAGCACGATCGGCCATTCCAGCGTGGCATCGAACAGCAATCGGTGCCATGGCACAGGCAACCGCAACTCGACCAGCAGGTAGCCATCCAGTTGCCCTTCGCCGGAACGGACGGGCAGGAGCACGCGACGGATGCGATACGGGCTTTGCTCGACGCGGATCAATTCACCGGCCTGCGCAACGCGTGCTCGCCACGCGGCGGAATCCGGTGCGAGGCCTGTTGCGCCGCCTTGAGCCGGCGCGGTGGCGAGCAGGCGCCCATCGGGCGCGAACACGGTGGCGGTGAGCGGAGCAGAAGACAGTTCGGTGAGGATGTAGGATTCCTTGGCGAGCAGACCGCCACGCGGGCGCTGCATGCGCAGCACCAACGCCTCGCACCACAAGCCCGCATCCGGCGGCACTGCGGCGGCTTGCGGCCAGCGCTGCGCCAAGTCCTGCGCCGCGACGCGGGTTGCCGCTACCAGAGAGCCGTTCTCGACTTCTGCCATGAAGCGGTTGAACTCGAACGTAAGCAGTCCCGTCTCCACCAGCACCAGGCACGGCACCGACAGCAGCACGTAGAAGACGGTGAGCTTGACGATCAGTCCGCGCAATTGCGGACGCAGGGGTTTCATGCGCGGAACGGAGCGGTGGCCGGATGCCAAGCATACTGGCATCCGGCCGGGCGGGGCTCGTTAGAACTCGTACGCAAATCCTGCATATACCGTCCGCCCCGGCGCCGGGTCGATGCCGCCGGAGAAGAACACGCGCGAGTAGTAGCGTTTGTCGGTCAGGTTGGAAATCCCGCCGAGCAGGCGCAGCTGCGGCAACACCCACCAGTCGGCGGAGAAATCGGCGACGGTGTAACCGGGTACCTTGGCCGGGGTCAGGAACGGCGCGCCGGCGGCGACGTTCGCGTCCGAGTAATACTGGCTGGCGACCGAAACCGCCGACAGCGCGAGCTTGAGGTGCTTGTCCTCGCGCCAGGTGATGCCGGCGCGTGCCAGGTATTTCGGCGAGAACGCCGGCGTGTTGCCGAGGTTGGCCGGGTTGATCGTCGCGGTGAACTGCGCATCGAGCAGGGTCAGGTTCGCGAACACCGCCAGGTGTTGCGCCGTGTGCAGGTCGCGCGCCTGCAGGAAGTCGTAGGACACCTCGCCTTCGAAACCGCGGCTGCGCGTGTCGCCGGTGTTGACATTGATCGTGTTGCCCAGTGGCGCGTTCAGGATCTGCTGCGACTCGATGCGGTCCTTCACGTTCACCTGGAACACGCTCGCATCGTAGAACAGGCCCGGCACGGGCACGCCATGCACGCCCAGTTCATAGGACAGCACGTGGGTCGGGTCGGGATCGTTCAGCGGCCCGGAGTTGGTGCTGCCGAACGGCGAGGCGATGTCGAAATAGCGCACCGGACGCCAACCTTGGGAGACGTTGAAGTAGCTCTCGTTCAGGTGCCCGAAATCGTTGCCCACGCCAATGCCGAACAGCGGCACGTTGTGGCTGACCGAACGATCGACGAGGCCGCGGTTGAGGAACGGCGGCTTGATCGTCTCGTCGATGTCGACCTGCTCGCGCTCCAGGCGTACCGAGGGCACCACGTGCCATTCGTGCGCGAGACGGAACACGTTCTCGGCGAATACCGCGCCGTATTTCGTCGAACGCGCCTGGCGCAGCTTGGCGCAGTTGGTGGATGCCGGAGTGGTGCAAGCCGCGCCATGGCGGTCGTATTCGTCCGCATCCAGGCCCAGCGCGCTCCACTGCCGGAACGGCGCGTCGGCGTGGTACAGCGTGGTGCCGACGGTGAACGCGTTGCCGCGGCCCCAGTGGTGCACGAAGCGCGCGTCGATGCCGGCGAAGCGGAATTGCTCGTCCTGCAGCGTGGTGGTCGTCGGCGCGGCGCCGCGGTCCTGTGAACGCGAAGCCTGGTCCTGGTAGCCAGTCCAGACCTTGGCGACGAGATCGGTGTCCTCGTCGAGGTGGCGCTCATGCGACAGGCTCAACACATAGCGTTGCGTCCACAATCGGTCGTGGGGCGTGGTCGTCTGGTCCGCATTCGCCGCGAATTGCGCTGCGGTGAGCAGGCCCGCGTTGCCGGTGTCGAGGTCGTAGGCGTGGAAATCCAGCGCGGTATACGAGGTCTCATCCGGCCGGTAGCCGACATGCAGGTCCGCGCCGCGCAGCTTGTTGTCGCCGTTGTCGCGCTCGCCGTCGGTGGTGCGGTAGTGCGCGTCGAGGAGGTAATCCCAGTTGCCTTGCGTGCCGGACACCTTGTTGAAGGTGGCGAAGGTGCCGTTGTTGCCGACGACGTTTTCGGTGTAACCGGCCATCGGTTCCTTCGACGGCGGCTGGCTCACCAGATTGATCGCCGGCGGTGGTTCCGGCCCGTACAACAGGGACGATCCGCCGCGGATCATCTGCACCTGCGCGATCGTTTGCGGCAGCGGGAACACGTACAGGGTGGGGAAGCCGATCCAGTCTCCTTCCAGCGGAATGCCGTCCTGGAACACGCCCACGTATTCGGATTCCTGCGGATTGCCGATGCCGCGGTAGGACAGGTTCACCTGTCCCGGGATCTGCTGCTCGGCGATGTACAGACCCGGCGTCTGCGAAAACACTTCGCGCGGATTGTTGCCGATGATGGTCGGCAGGAAATCGAGCTTGGTGATCGAGGTCTTCTTCGTCACCGTGATCAGCGGCCCGTCCACCTCCTTCATGATGTGGTCGAGCTTGGGCTTGGCGTCGTCGGGCATGACGTAACCCTTGACGTCGACCTTTTTCAGCGGTTGCGGATTCGTGGGCGGTTCGGTGCTGTCGGCGGCGAAGGCGGATGCAGTCAGCACGGCGCTGATGGCCAGCGTCAGTACGAGTCGGCGGCGATACGAAGGCTTCACTCGGTTTCCCCGGGCAATGGAGGCGGCCCGCGATTCTCCGCGTTTGCAGGCCCGATCGTGTAGTGCCTGCAGACCTAGGCCTCAGGTCGAAGTCGTTGCTTCGATCATCGCCGGCTGGACTTCGACGCGATTGCGTCCCGCGCGTTTGGCCGCGTACATGGCATCGTCCGCGGCAGCAAGCAGGGTCGGCAGGTTGTAACCACACGATTGCGTGCACGCCACGCCGAAGCTGGCCGTGATCGGCAGGTCGGCATTGCCTTCGCGGCAGGCGGCCGCGATGTCGCGCCGCATTTCGTCGGCCCGCTGGCGGGCGACCATGGCGCTGCAGTCCGGCAGCAGGATGGCGAATTCCTCGCCGCCAAGTCGGCCGAATACATCGACCGAACGCAGGCGCGCCTGGCAGGCGGCGACGACGCGTTTGAGCGCGATGTCGCCCGCGGCATGGCCGTGCCTGTCGTTGACCGACTTGAAATGGTCCAGGTCCAGCACGAACACGCAGGCCTGGCGCGCGTTGCGCGCACAATAGCGCAGCACGTCCTGTGCCGAATCGATGAAATGCTGCCGGTTGAAAATGCCGGTCAGGCCGTCGCGTCGCGCCAGCTTCTGGAACCTCACCTGCGAACGCTTGGTGCGCCAGGCCCACAAGCCGACCATGGCCAGGCCGCTGGCCAGCAGCAGGATGTAGAGCAGGCGTGCCTGCGCCTGTTGCGAAGCCATTTGCTGTTGCAGCACCAGCATCTTGTTCGCGTCGCTCGCCGCCTGGAGCTTGCGCTGGCCGTCGAGCACGTGCTGGTGCACCGTCTGGTAAGCGAGCGCGCGCGCGCTGACGCCACTCAGGTAGGCTTTGTCCGCGGCCGCATAGTTCTTGCGATACTCCAGTGCGGCGGCATCCTCGCCACGGTCCTTGGCGACCTGATAGAGCACGGCGTAGGCCTCCGCCACGGATCGGGGCGCGACCTGTTCTTGGTCGAAGTCGATGACGGCCTGCGCCGATCGCGCGGCGGCATCGAGGTCGCCGGTGGCGAGGTAACTGCGTGCCAGCGTGGACTGGAAATCGCCGATCCCGCCCGTGGAGCGGGATGCCAGGATGCCGGCCTTGTTCGCAAGCAGAAGTACCAGTGCGTCGGCGGAACCGCCGTGATCGAGCAGGGCCTTGGCATTGTTCACAAGGATCGAATGCAGATCGGCCGTGTCGCCCGCCTGCTTGCAGGCATCGAGTCCCACCTTGATGCGCGCATCGCCGGGAACGAGCTTGCCGGCTTCCTGCAATATCCAGACCTGGTTTTCCCGGATCGCGCAGGCCGAGCGCTCATCCGGGTCGAGGGCCAGCGCCTGGTCGACATAGTCCATGGCGCGGTCGAATTCGCCGCCGCGGCTGTAAACATAGGCGGCCGCCACCAGGACGAGGATCCGCGTATCGGCGTCCCGGACTTGCGGCAAGCTGGCGAGCAGGTCCCGCATCACGATGTAGGCATCCTGGAATTGCGCGGCATTCACTTCGTCGTAGATCAGGCTGACGCGTGCGCGCGCGCGAACCGTGATGTCCTGTGCATGCGCCAGCAGCACCCGAAACGCGGCGAACGCCTGCGGATAATGGCCCGCATAGCCCAACTGCCAGGCATGCAGGTATTCGAGCCAGTCGCGCTGGGGCGCGGACAGCGAACCGGCCCGTGCGTCCAGTGTCTTGAGCAACGCCAGGAAATCGTCGTTTTTCGCATAGCGGATGCCGTCCGCCTGCCGGATGACCTGGTCCGCGTCGGTGGACTCGGCAAACGCCGGCGTGCCGGCGCACAGCGACGCTGCCAGCAGGATGCACCCGGCATGCCGGGGAAGGGGAAGTAGCGCGAACCGCCGCATGTTCCAGACGCACCCGAATCGATCGCCCGATACTGCACCCAAACCGCAGTCGCTGGCAATTGCGGAAGTTGCCCGGGTCTGGCGAAACACCTCGCCGCGGCGATGGGGCTCAGTCCGAGGCGGATGCCTGGGTGGCCGCGGGCCGGTGCACCGCGACGCGATTGCGGCC
>JAFEFP010000300.1 GCA_018240545.1 Pseudomonadota bacterium
CCTGCATGACAACTACAGCCACGTGCTGAAGCAGTTCGCGACCGCCTTCGCCCAGGTACTGCCGCATCTGGACAAACAGGAACTGTATTGGCGCCTCGACATCGTCAGTGGCGCGCTCACCTACGCGATGGCGGATTTCGGCGTAATCAAACGGCGGCCCGGCATGTCCGACTCGCAGCACCGCGACCAGGCCGCCGAACACCTGATCAAATTCGCTGCGGCAGGCTTGCGCGTGGCCTGAGCTGGTATTCCCGAGTCATTGACCCACGAGGTTTTCATGAGCAGTTCCCCATTGCTGATCCGCAAGGCCGCGGTGCTGGGCGCCGGGGTCATGGGCGCGCAGATCGCTGCGCACCTGACCAATGCCAATGTCGAAACCATTTTGTTCGATCTGACCGCGAAAGACGGCGATCCAAACGGCATCGTCCTCAAGGCCATCGATAACCTGAAAAAGTTGTCGCCCGCCCCGCTTGCCGACAAGTCCCGCGCCGGCGCCATCGTACCCGCCAACTACGATGCGAACCTGGCTTGGCTCTCGGGTTGCGATCTCGTCATCGAGGCGATCGCCGAGCGGCTGGACTGGAAGCGCGACCTGTACGCGAAAATCGGCCCGCACATCGCCCCGAACGCGATTCTCGCGAGCAACACCTCAGGCTTGAGCATCAATGCGTTGGCTGATGTTCTTGATGAAAAACTTCATCACCGGTTCTGCGGCGTGCACTTCTTCAATCCGCCGCGCTACATGCACCTGGTCGAAGTCATTGCCTGCGCGAAGACCGACCCTGCCGTGCTCGACGGCCTGGAAGCGTTCCTGACGACCGCGCTGGGCAAGGGCGTGGTGATGGCCCGCGACACGCCGAATTTCATCGGCAACCGCATCGGCGTGTTCTCGATGCTGGCCACGATGCATCACACCGAACAGTTCAAGCTGAGTTTCGACACGGTCGATGCGCTGACCGGCCCGGCCATCGGGCATCCCAAGAGCGCGACCTATCGCACCTCCGACGTCGTCGGCCTGGACACCATGGGCCACGTCATCAAGACCATGGACGACACCCTGCCCAACGATCCCTGGCACGACCATTACAAGGTGCCGGCCGTCGTGCAGGCGCTGGTCGCCAAGGGCGCGCTCGGCCAGAAGACCGGTGCCGGATTCTTCCGCAAGGTCGGCAAGGATATTCTGGTTCTCGATCCCACCAAGGCGGATTACGTGCCGCAGACCGGCAAGGTCAGCGACGAGGTCGCTGCCATCCTGAAACTGAAAACGCCTGCCGAGCAATTCGCCAAACTGCGTGCGAGCAGCGATTCGCAGGCGCAATTCCTGTGGGCGATCCACCGCGATTTGTTCCACTACGCCGCCTACTGGCTCGGCGACATCGCCGCCAGCGCGCGCGACATCGATTTCGCCATGCGCTGGGGCTATGGCTGGAAGCTCGGCCCCTTCGAGACCTGGCAGGCGGCCGGTTGGTCCGATGTGGCCAAGTGGATCGCCGAAGACATCGCTGCCGGCAAGTCCATGAGCAATGCCCCCCTGCCCGCCTGGGCGACCGATCCCAAGCGCCGCGGCGTGCACGATGCGGCCGGTTCCTGGTCCGCGGCGACGGGCAAGCAGGTGCCAGTTTCGAATGCGCCGGTTTACCAGCGCCAGTTGTTCCCGCAAACCGTGCTCGGCACGAAGACGGACAAAGGCAAGACGGTATTCGAAACCGACGATGTGCGCCTGTGGAATCTTGGCGGCGACGGCATCGCCATCCTCTCGTTCAAGAGCAAGATGCACACCATCGGCGCAGGCGTGCTCGATGGCGTGCAGCGCGCGGTCGACGAAGCCGAGCGCGGCTTCAAGGCGCTGGTGGTCTGGCAGGATTCCGAACCGTTCAGCGTCGGCGCCAACCTCAAGGAAGCCGGCGCGTTGTTCCAGGCGGGAAAGATCGCCGAGTTCGAAGCCTTCATCGCCCGTTTCCAGCAGACCAGCATGCGCATGAAGCACGCGCTGGTGCCGGTAGTCGCCGCGGTGCGCGGCATGGCGCTCGGCGGCGGCTGCGAATTCCAGATGCATTCGGCGCGCACCGTCGCGGCGCTGGAGAGCTACATCGGCCTGGTCGAGGCCGGCGTTGGCCTGTTACCCGCCGGTGGCGGTTTGAAGGAGCTCGCGCTGCGTGCCTCATGGCATGCCTTCGGCGGCGACGTGTTCACCGCGCTCAAGGGTGCGTTCGAAACCGTGGCGATGGCCAAGACTTCCGGCAGCGCGCTGGAAGCCAAGGAACTGGGACTGCTGCGGCAAAGCGACGTCGTCGTCTATCACGCCGACGAGTTGCTTTGCGTGGCCAAGACCGAAGCGAATGCGCTGGCCGAATCCGGCTGGCGTCCACCGTTGCCGAACCGGCAGATCACGGTCGCCGGTGATGTCGCCACGGCGACGTTCAAGGCCAGCCTCGTCAACATGCTCGAAGGTCGTTTCATTTCCGCACACGACATGGAAATCGCCACGCGCATCGCCGATACCCTGTGCGGCGGGCAGATCGAGCGCGGCTCGCAGGTCGATGAGCAATGGCTGCTCGACCTGGAACGCAAGCATTTCGTCGCGCTGGCGCAGATGCCCAAGACGCAGGAGCGCATCGCGTTCACCATGAAAACCGGAAAACCACTCAGAAATTAGAAAGTGCGTCGTCCCGGCAAGGATTACCGGGATCCAGGCTGCAAGGATGCCATCCGTGGCACTGGATTCCGGCAATCCATGCCGGAATGACGAACCAAACAATTGAGCAAGCGCAATTCTGAATTCGAGGACGCCATGACCAAGCAAACCCAAGACGCCTACATCGTCGCCGCCAAGCGCACCCCGGTCGGCAAGGCCCCGCGCGGCGTGTTCCGCAACACGCGACCGGACGACCTGCTCGCCTTCGCCATCGATGCCACGCTGGCGCAGTGCCCGTCCATCGACAAGTCGAAGATTTCCGACGCCATCATCGGCTGCGCCATGCCCGAGGCCGAGCAAGGCATGAACGTGGCGCGCATCGCCGTGCTGCTTGCCGGATTGCCGAATGGCGTGCCTGCGGTCACGGTGAATCGCTTCTGTTCGTCCGGCTTGCAAGCGGTGGCGATGGCGGCCGACCGCATTCGCCTGGGCGAAGCCGATCTCATGCTCGCCGGCGGCACGGAATCCATGAGCATGGTGCCGATGATGGGCTACCATCCGGTCTTCAATCCGCGTGTTTTCGACAACGAACACATCGGCATCGCCTACGGCATGGGCATCACCGCCGAGAAAGTCGCCGAACAATGGAAAGTGACGCGCGAGGAACAAGACGCGTTTTCTGTTGCGAGTCACGCCAAGGCGCTGGCGGGCATCGCCAACGACGAGTTCGCCGACGAGATCGCGCCCTACACTCTCGCCGATCATTACCCCGATTTGGGCAAACGCGGCACTGTGGACGACACGCGCATGATCAAGGTCGACGAAGGTCCGCGCGCCGGCACCACGCTGGACGTGCTGGCCAAGCTCAAGACCGTGTTCCGCGCCGGTGGCTCGGTTACGGCGGGAAACTCCTCGCAGATGTCCGACGGCGCCGGCGCGGTTCTCCTCGCCAGCGAACAGGCGCTCAAGGATTACAGCCTGAAACCGCTCGCCCGTTTCCTCGGGTTTTCCGTCGCCGGCGTGCCGCCGGAAATCATGGGCATCGGTCCCAAGGCGGCGATTCCAAAAGCCTGCGCGCTGACCGGCATCAAACAGGAAGATCTGGACTGGATCGAACTCAATGAAGCCTTCGCCGCGCAATCGCTCGCCGTGATCAAGGACCTGGGCCTGGATCCCGCCAAGATCAACCCGCTCGGCGGCGCCATCGCGCTCGGCCATCCACTCGGTGCGACCGGCGCCGTGCGCGTCGCCACCCTGCTCCACGGCCTCAAGCGCCGCAAGCTCAAATACGGCATGGTGACCATGTGCATCGGCACCGGCATGGGCGCGGCGGGGATTTTCGAGGCGGTATAGCGAATGGCTCGAACGTGCATTATGCTTGATTCATAAGTCGAAAAACCTCAAAGGGAGCCCATGATGATGAACATCACGAAACTACTGGTATCGACAATCGCGCTATTCATTACGCTTACGGCGACAGCACAACCGAATTGGCAGTCACCATCGCGACCCGCCTCCCCGACAGCAAGCGCTGTCTGCACTTCGTTTTCCGGAATCTCCGGCACCTTTACTGCCGGTGCCGATGTCACGAACGGGATCCCGGGAATGCCACAAGTCGGCGAGACATATGTCGTGAATGTAAGCGGTCCCGGCACAGGTTCGTTTCGCATTGTCGGCGATTCCGGCGGAGTGATCACCTATGCCGGCCCAACTTCCGTCCCCGGCTCGCTTTCGTTCACCGTGACAACCCCGCCCTCACCTTCCGCGGAAGGCGTTGGATACTATTTCGACAGCGGAGCTGGTTCCGTTACGCTGGTTGCCTCGTGTACTGCGGCAGCAGCGGCAGCAACCCCCGCAATTGGAATGTGGGGCATGATCGCATTGTGCCTGCTGCTCGCGCTCGTTGGGATGGGGTTCGTTAGCACGAAACGGATCCGTTCCTAAAGCCTGTCTCGATCGCTTTAGACCAACTTCGGCAGCCTGCCACGCAGGTTTTCTTCATCGCGTCTGCCGCGTTCGGCGATGAGCTCGCGCGCGGCATCGACCTGGCCCCAGACGTTCCACAACAAGACGCCGCGCACGCGACCGTCGTCGAGGTAATACACGACGCCTTCGCGATTGGGCTGTGCCCAGAATTCCACGATGTCGAGGCGATCGTCGAGCAGGCCCACCGCTTCGTAGCCGAGATCGAACAGGTCGGAATAGAAGAACGGCAGCGTCGTGTAGGCTTCGTCCGCGCCGGCCATGACGCGGCCGGCGTGATGGCCCATGCCAATCGCCGCGTTTTCGTGTTCGACGCGCAGGCGTGCATCCAATGCCGCATTGTGGAAACTGGCGACATCGCCTGCGGCAAAGATGTCCGGATCGGATGTGCACAGGCGGTCGTCGACCACGATGCCGTTGTCCACTTTCAAACCTGCCCGCTGCGCAAGTTCGATATTCGGCGTCACGCCGAGACCTGCAACGACGGCATCCACGCGCAACGCGGATCCATCGGATAATTTCAGATCGACGCCACTCGCATCGGCCTTGCCGCCATCGACCTTCATGCCGGTGCGCAGCTCGACGCCGTGCTCGCGGTAGTAGCCGTTGAGGAATTCACTGAGCGCCTCCGGGTAGCGTCCTGCTCCGATGGCCTCGCCGGGGAAGATCATCGTCACCTTGCAGCCGTTGCTCGCGAGCGACGCGGCCAGTTCGCTGCCGATAAAGCCGCCGCCGATCACGCCGATGCGCGCGCCGGGTTTGGCGAATTTTCGTAGTGCCAGATAATCGTCGAGCGTGCGGAAGTTGATGACGCGATCGCCAGTGAACGGCAACTTGCGCGGCGCGGCACCGGTGGCGAGCAATAACTTGCGATAACGGTGGCTGTCGCCGCGATCGTCGCGCGCTGTGTGCGCGGCACGATCCAGCGCGACGACGCGCCGCCCAAGATGCAAGGTCGCGCCGGATTTGCCGGTGCCGAGGTCGATGGCATCGACCGCCTTGTCCTTCCACAGCGCCTTGGACAACGGCGGCCGTTCGTACGGAGGATGTGTTTCGTCGCCGACGATGCCGATGCGTGCCTTGGCATCCGCCTCGCGGATCGCCTTGGCTGCGGCATCGGCGGTCATGCCGCCACCGACGATGAGATAATCGAAATCGTGTTGCATCAGCAAACTCCGGTGCGGATCAGGCCAAGGTCAATGTCACCTCGACATTGCCGCGCGTGGCATTGGAATACGGGCAAACGATGTGCGCCGCATCGACCAGCGCCCTCGCGGCGGCACGATCCATGCCCGGCAGGGAAATCTTCAGCTCGACCTGGATGCCGAAACCGTTCGGAATCGGGCCGATGCCAACCAAACCCGTGATCGAAGTATCGGCAGGCACGGCGATCTTGTCGCGTCCGCCGACGAATTTCATCGCGCCAAGAAAGCACGCCGAATAGCCGCAGGCGAACAACTGCTCGGGGTTCGTGCCCTCGCCCTTGCCGCCCATTTCCACCGGCGGATTGAATTTGAAATCCAGCTTTCCGTCCGCGGTTTTCGCGCGACCGTCGCGCCCGCCGGTGGCCGTGGCCTGCGCGGTATAAACGACCTTTTCCAGTTTCATGATGCACTCCTTGATCGGTGAGGCATCAAGTATGCGCCGGGCAGACGAAATTTTCAGGTGTTGCGCAAGCGCATCCGCCGGATCAGCGCATTGGTCGAGCTGTCGTGTGCGAGCGGCAACTTCGGATCGGCAAGTTCGGGAGCAATGCGCGCGGCGAGTTGCTTGCCGAGTTCCACGCCCCACTGGTCGAACGAGTCGATGTCCCAGATGACGCCTTGCACGAACACGCTGTGCTCGTACAGCGCGACCAGCGCGCCGAGTGTCGCCGGCGTCAGGCGTTCGGCGAGCAGCACGTTGCTGGTACGGTTGCCTTCGAATACGCGATGCGGAATCAGCGCTTGCTCTGTTCCGTCTGCCTCGACTTGTTGCCTGCTCTTGCCAAAAGCCAGCGCCTCGGCCTGCGCGATGAGGTTGGCGAGCAGCAGTTCATGCTGGTTGCCCAGCGGATTCAGGGCGTCGCGGAAGCCGATGAAATCGCAGGCCACGCGGCGCGTGCCCTGGTGCAGCAGCTGGTAAAACGAATGCTGGCCATTCGTGCCGGGCTCGCCCCACCAAACCGGGCTGGTTGCGTATTCCACGCGCCGGCCACCGTGCGTGATCTGCTTGCCGTTGCTTTCCATCACGAGTTGCTGCAGGTACGCGGGTAAGCGCTTGAGATATTGGTCGTACGGCAGAACCGCGGCGCTTTCGATGGCGAGGAAATTCGTGTTCCAGACCGACAGCAGTCCATGCAGCACCGGCAGGTTGCGTGCGAACGGCGCGCTGCGGAAATGCGCATCCATGGCATGGAAACCGCCGAGCATGCCGCGGAAGTTTTCCGCGCCGATGGCGAGCATGGTCGACAGGCCGATCGCCGAGTCCATCGAATAGCGGCCACCGACCCAGTCGCGGAAGCCGAACCTGTTCGCGGTATCGACGCCGAATTTCGCGACTTCGACCGCGTTCGTCGACACCGCGACGAAGTGACGGCTGACCGCGTGCTCGACGCCCATGGCTTGCAGCAGCCACGTCCGCGCGGCGTGGGCATTGGCCAGCGTTTCCTGCGTGGTAAACGTCTTGGAGCAGACCACGAACAGCGTCTGCGCCGGATCAAGATCGCGCGTCGCCTCGGAAAAATCCGTGCCGTCGACATTCGAGACGAAGCGGAATTCCAGGTCGCGACGGCTGTAGTGACGCAGTGCCTCGCAGGCCATCGCCGGTCCCAGGTCCGAGCCACCAATGCCGATATTGACGACGGCGCGAATGGGCATGCCGGTATGTCCTTTCCATTCGCCGCTGCGCACGCGATTGGAAAAATCCGCCATGCGCTCGAGCGTGGCGCGCACTTCCGGCACCACGTCGATGCCGTCGACGAGGAATTCTTCTCCGGTCTGCGCGCGCAAGGCAACATGCAGCGCCGCGCGCTTCTCCGTGGAGTTGATCGCCTCACCGCGCCACATTGCGTCGATGTGCTCGCGCAGCCCGCAGGCATCTGCAAGTTGAAGCAACAGGCGCAAGGTGTCAGCCGTGACGCGATTCTTGGAATAATCCAGATACCAGCCTGCCGCCTCAAGACCCAGGCGTTCCCCGCGTCGGGAATCGGCGGCGAACAGTTCGCGCAGGTGCGTTCCGGCCAGTGCGTCGGCATGCGCGACAAGAGCCTTCCAGGCGGCAAGTTCGGTGCGGCCGGGCATGCTCAGGCGCAGACCGGCAGGGCGGTCAGCGGCATCAGTGTCGCGCGCGAATGGCCCTGCTCAGCCAGGTATTCCAGCCAGCGGTTGAGAAACGTCGCCATGCGCATGCGGTGCTGGAACACGGTCTTGGCTGGCGCGAACGGACCCAGCTCGCGCCACAAGCGCTGCCCTGGATGGCAATGCGTTACCTCGGCCACGTGCGCATCACGGTACATGCGCAGCCACGCTGCCGGCGCAGGACCGCCGGTGTGCGCATCGGTCATGCAATAGGTCAGGTGCAACTCGAGCGTGTAGCGATGGCGCTCGACCATGTCCAGACGCACATCCAAACCATCGTCGACCGACGAAACATGACTGCCTGCCGCCAGTTCCTGCGGCGCGAACAAGCGCGCCAGCCGGTGGTAATTTTCCGCGTACAACCCCATCAGGTACGCAAAGCGCCCCGGCAGTGGATCGATGCGGACTGCGGCTACGGCGGACATGCGACGATCATAGCATCCGCGTCGTGCCCGGCCAGTGTGGACTGGCGCGTTCGGCGCAACTATGATCGACGATCGCCTGCTTGAATCAATGGCTGCCGGGATGGCTGCCGCGCGGAATCGCATTGCCGCCCGGCAAGGGCCGCGGAACGTTGCGCGGACCGCTGTCATGCCAGCCGCCGTGACGACCGCGCCAGTGCCCACCGTAGTAATAGCCACCATAGAAGTTCAGGCCGACCCACGGCCACCATCCGCCGTTACAGCACCACGGATCGGCGTAGTAACCCGGCGCGTAATACCCGTAACCGTAACCGTAGCCGGCTACCGGCGCATAGCCCGCGGTGCCGTCGTCATAGACCACGCCCGTTCGCGCGTAGTATCCGGGCGTGTATACGCAACCGCCGAGTGCGGACAGCGCGAGCACCGCAAGCAGAACCCCGAATCGACGTTTCATGGCTTGACCTCCGCCAGTACCGCATTCGAGGCTAGTCCTGCACAGTTGAATCGCCGCTGAGCGAAGCATCACGCATCAGCGGGCAAAAAGTTGCGAAAAAAACACGCCGAGCACGCGCGGTTCCATCAGGATCGTGAACAGCACCCCGTAGGCCGCGCCCCACAGATGCGCATTGTGATTGACGTTGTCCACGCCCCGGCGTTCCAGATAGTACTCGTAGACGACGTACAGGATCGCGAAAAGGATCGCCGGCATCGGAATCACCAATACCAGGATCTGCGCCCACGGCTGCAACAGGATGAAGGCGAACAACGTCGCCGATACCGCTCCTGAAGCGCCGAGGCTGCGGTAGCGCGAATTGCCGCGATTGCGCAGGTAGGTCGGCAGGATCGACGCCACCAATCCCCCGGCATAAAACAAGGCGAATCCGAACGGGCCGAGAAACGCATTGTACAAAGGCTCCATCACGCGACCGAAAAAGTACAGCGTGAACATGTTGAAGAACAGGTGCATGGGGTCGGCATGGATCAGTCCGTAACTGACCAGGCGGTAATACTGCTTGTCGCGCGAAATCGCCGGTGGCCAGAGGATCAGGTCTTGCAGTAACCGGGAATTGCCGAACGCCATGATCGATACGATGCAGGTGACGGCGATGATGATGAGATTGGTGCTCAAGTGGTGCCTTCCTCGCGCAGCGTGCCTTGCATGGCATGGTAGCACCCCGGGCACGACCGGAATCCTGTCGCACGGCGCATGCCGGGCCGTTAAAATAGGCCCTCACGAGTCACCTCCAAGGAATCGCCATGGGCAGAGGCCCGAGCATCGAAGGTCGCAAGAATGCCGCCGACGCCAGTCGCGGCAAGTTGTTCACCAAGTTGATCCGCGAGATCACCATCGCCGCGCGAACCGGCGGCGCCGATCCTGCGGGCAACGCGCGCCTGCGCGCGGGCATCGACAAGGCCAAGGCCGTGAGCATGCCCAACGACACCATCGAGCGTGCGTTGAAGCGCGCGACGGGCGCGGACGCCGACAAGATGGAGGAAATCCGTTACGAAGGCTACGGCCCGTCGGGCGTGGCGCTCATCATCGACTGCATGACCGACAATACCCAGCGCACCGTAGCCGATGTGCGCAGCACATTGAGCAAGCACGGCGGCAATCTCGGCACCTCCGGATCGGTCGCATTCCAGTTCAGGCATGTCGGCGAGATCATCGTCGATACGAGCAAGGCCGGCAGCGAAGACAAACTGCTCGAAGCCGCGCTCGATGCCGGCGCCGACGATGTGCAAAGCGACGATGGCGAAAGCGTCGTGATCACTTCGCCGGAGAAATTCGAAGCGGTGAAAAAGGCCCTGGTCGCGGCTCAACTGACGCCCCGCAAGGCCGACGTGATCTGGCGCCCCGACAACCGCACGCCGGTGAACGCGGAGGTCGCCGAAACGCTGCGCGACCTGCTCGACAAGCTGGACGATCTGGACGACGTCCAGGTCGTCTTCCACAACGCCGAGGTGGCGGCCTGAGGCTCAGCGCAACTGGCTGTCCTTGCTCCCGCGACGGTTGTAACCGCTGAAGGCGTTTTCCTGCCGGTCGCGCTCGGACTGGCAGGCCACGCACAGGCGCACGCCGGGCACCGCCTTGCGGCGCGCCTCGGGAATCGGAGTGTCGCACTCCTCGCAGCATTTCAGGCTCGGCCCTTTCGGCGCACGGCTGCGCGCGCGCCTGATCGCATCCTTGATCGTCGCGTCGATCTGGTCCTGCACCGCATTGTCGCCTGCCCAGCCGGTGGCCATTGCCCTGCTCCTCGTTTTCCGTGCGTGAAATGATGGATCGGGTCGTCCGTGCGCACAACTTCGGCTTGTCCGGCGCGCCCGTTGCCCCGGATATTGGCGTGTTCATTGCATAATACAACGGTCATTTTCCAACCGATCCCCGATGATGCCGCCATTCTCGCGCACCTGGACGTGCACGATCCTGCTGCTGGTCGCGGCAGGACTTTTCGCCGCCCCGGCCAGGCAATCGGACATACCCCTGGATCTATTCGACCTGGGCGCTCCGTCGTTCGGCAATTTTTCGATACGCGACGGTCTCCCGGCCGCGATCATGGGCGGCGTGCGCGTGGACAAGGAAGGATTCGTCTGGGCTTCATCGGCCGAAGGGCTGACCCGCTACGACGGCAACCGCTGGGAATCCGATGGTTCGTTCGCAACCAGGGGCGTCCTGGGCACACTGACGACCACCCACGACGGAACCCTCTGGGCGGCGTTTCGCGACCGCGGCATCGCGCGTTTCGATGGACGACGCTGGCAATCCGTTGCGGACTTCCCCGCCCGGATTGCGCGGCGCGTGGCGGAAACTGCCGATGCCCAGGGTCATTTCACGCTGTGGGCACTGACCTTCGACAAGGGTCTTTTGCGTTTTGACGGCACGCACTGGTCGCCGGCGCCAGGCGCCTCGCGGTTGCCGCGGATGATGATCAGCATTGCGGCCACGCACGATCTGCTGGGCCGCGAGCGAGTGTGGGCGGGCAGCGGCAGCCAGGGACTGTGGTTTCGGGACGACGAAGGACCGTGGCAGCCGTTCCGTGCGCCGGGCTTCGATGCGGTCCAGATCGAGGACCTGCTGGTCACGCACATCGCGGGCCGCGAGCAGTTGTGGATCTCCAGTTTCGGCAATGGCCTGTGGCGCCTGGATGACACCGGCCTGCGCGCCTGGACCGCCGAATCCGGCAAGGTGCCGTCGAACGAATTCTACAGTCTTGCGCAAAGCGCCTTGCCGAATGACGACGTCGCCGTCTGGGCGGCCTCGCGCGCAGGCCTCGTGCGCATCCACGGCGATTCCGCCCGCGTCTTCGATCGCAACTACGGCCTGCCGTCGAACGTGATCCGCGACCTTGCGGTCTGGCGGGCCCCGGACGGCACCCAAATCTTGTGGCTGGCCACGGAAAACGGCATTGCCCGAACCACCGCGGGCCCCGCACCATGGCAGACCATTTCACTCATGGGCGCAAATTCCAGCGGCGTTTTCGCCACACTGGCGGAATCCGACGGCAGCGGTGGCGAGCGCCTGTGGGTCGGCGCCATGCATGACGGATTGGGCCTCTTCGAAGACGGTGAGTGGCGCCATTTCGACACAGCCAGTGGTCTGGGCTCACCGTCCGTGCGCATGATCAAGCGCGCGCCGGACACGGATGGCAAGGACACGTTGTGGGTGGGACAAGCCGGTGGGTACCTGTTGCGCGTACTGCCCGGACCAAAGTTCCAGAACATCCGGGTGCCGTGGCCACAGACACCCGCGCAGGCCGTGACCGACATCCTGGGTCGGACCTTCGAAGGCCAACGCGAGTTGTGGGTGGCCACGCGCGTTTCCGGACTGTTCCGGTTGCGTGCTGGCGCCTGGACGGCCGTGCGCCCCGCCGCTGCGGCGCAAGAATGGCGCGTGACGGCGCTCGCGACGCAAACCGGCCCGGGTGGATCGCAATGGTTATGGGCGACCAGTTCGCAGGGCCTGCTGCGTTTTGATGGCCGGCAATCCACGCTGCTGGGCACCGAAGCCGGATTGCCTGCGGGCAACCTCAGCGGCATCGGCGTATTCGAGGACTCGGGCAGGTCGGTCCTGTGGATCGGCAGCGACTTCGGCATCGTGCGCGTTGACACGACCGATCCGGGGCATCCGCGCGTGCTGCCGAACGACCTGCCGCCATCGCCCGATCCATTCACCTACGGTGCATTGCGCGATTCCCGGGGGCGCATCTTCATTTGCACCAACAATGGCGTTCAGCGGCTCACGCCAACGGGCCATGGATACTCCTCGCGCGTGTTCACCCGGCGCGACGGCTTGCCGCATGACGAATGCAATACCAATGCGCAGTTCGTCGACGCGCACGATCGCTATTGGGTCGGCATGCTCGGCGGGCTCGGCGTGTACGACCCCGAGAATGAGCATGTCGACAAGACCCCCAAGCCGCTCAAGATTACCGCCATCCGCCTCGACAACGCCGAGGTCTCCGGCCCGGAGCTTGCCCTCCGCCCTGGCCAGAACCATTTGACCGTCAAATTCGCATTGCTTTCGTGGCTGAACGAGGACAAGAGCGAATTCCGCACCCAATTGGTGGGTGACGAAACATTGCCAACGCCCTGGACGCACCAGAACGTGCGCGTGTTCGACCACCTTGCGCCGGGGTCCTACTCGTTGCGCGTGGAGGCGCGTGATTACGCCGGCAACCACAGTGCGCCGGTCGAATTGGGCATCGAAGTACAGCGCGCGTGGTGGCAGGACTGGCCGGCGCGGATTGCCTTTGCGCTGGCACTGGCCGTGCTCGCCTATTTCCTGCTGCGCTGGCGCTTCCGGGCATTGCGCAAGAGCGAACGCCAACTCCAGGCGCAAGTCGAAGCGCGCACGGCGCAATTGAATGCCGCCAACGAACGCCTGCTGGAACTGTCCTACCTCGACGCGCTGACGGAGCTTTCCAACCGTCGCAAGTTTCGCGAGGCAATTGACGCAGTCGCGTTACGCGCGGATTTCCGTACATGCAGCCTGATCTTCGTCGACGTCGATCATTTCAAGGAATACAACGACCGCTTCGGCCATCCGGCCGGCGACGAGGCCTTGCGTGCCGTCGCGGCGTCCATGTTGGCCTGCGCTCCACCCGGTTCACTCGTCGCCCGCTATGGCGGCGAGGAGTTCGCCTGCCTGCTCGACGCCATTGCAATCGAACAGGCTCGTGAAATCGCCGGATGCATGCGCGTGTCCGTACAGGAATCACCCGTACCATTGCCCGGCATGGATACCTTCAATCGGATCACGATCAGCATTGGCGTGGCGGAAAGAAAAATCGCCTCCGCCGAAGACGTGCACGCGCTGCTGCGCGATGCCGATGCGGCGTTGTATCGGGCCAAGGATGCCGGCAGGAATTGCGTCAAGGGCTGAGGTGGCACCCGTCATGCCGCCGCGCATTCAGCGCCGCACGGGAGGATGCGCCAGCGCGAAATCCAGGGCCGCCCGCACCGCTGCCACCTGCGCCGCATTGCATTGCTCGGGGGCCGCGCGCGGGCTGTCCGGATAGACTTCGGTCGTGGTCTTGTAGCGCGCGTTCGTGATGCCCGGACACAATCCGAGGCGCGCGTAGTCGTATTCGATGACGCCGGGCGCGACCACGCGCGAACCGATGATCTCGCCTTTCGCATCCGCCGGCGCGATGTGCGTGACCTTCGCCACCGCCGCGATGATCGCTTGCTGGAATTCCGGCTGCGGATTCGCCGCGTCCGCACACAAGTAGAAACCGTCGGGAATTGTCTCGGGCTCGAACGTCTTGCCGTCGCGTGCGGCCAGCGCGGGATGGAATTCGGATTCGTCCGTATCCGTGGTTTCGTGCAGGTCGATGTGTGCCGTGAACCGATCGCGCAGCGGCGCGACGAGTTTCATCAGCGCGGCGGATTCCGGCGCCGGGCTGTTGTCGCGGAATGAACGGTTCGGATCGAGCGCGAGAGGATTCCAGCGATGAATGCGCTCGTAGGCCCAGGGACTCACGCAGGGCACAACCAGCACATTGACGCGACCGGCATATTCTGCAAGATGGCGATCGGCGAACTGCAATGCGCCGTGTACGCCGCTGGTTTCGTAGCCATGCACGCCGCCGGTGACCAGTGCCGTCGGCGCCGCGTCATTCCAGCCGCGATTGCGGATCGCAAACAGCGGATAGGATTCGCCGGAATAGTCGAGGCGGCCGTACTCGTCCACATCGAAACGTGGGCGTAGGCGATCGATCCTGACCAGCACTTCATCGGCATAGCTGCGCTGCTTCGTCTGCCGCGAAAGCCATTGCGCCTTTTCGGCATCGCCCCAGGGCTGGCCCGGAATGCCAATGGAACGGGTTGCGATGGTGGCGTGCATGCCGGACATTGTGCCTGGGCCGGTGCGAAAGTAAACCCGTGTCGACCGACGTCAGGAATTCGCGCCCAACGCGGTCGATTGGGTGTAACGTGACATCACGAACTGGAGCCCCGCCATGAAACCATCGCTTGCCCTCGCCGCGGCCACTGCCATCGCGCTTGCCGCCTTCTCGAACCCTTCGCAGGCCGAATTGAAGGTTGGCGCGACCGCGCCCGAGTTCAGCCTGCCCGCCTGGCTCGCCGGCAATCCGTTCACGTTCGACCTCGGCGCGGCGCTGAAGAAAGGCCCGGTCGTGGTCTACTTCTTCCCCGCCCCGCACACCTCGGGCTGCAATGTCGAGGCGCACCTGTTTTCCGAGTCCATCGACAAGTTCAAGGCCTACAACGCCACCGTCATCGGCGTGACCGCCGGCAATCTCGACCAGATTTCGGACTTCTCGAAGGAAACCGAGCATTGCAGCGGCAAATTTCCGGTCGCCGCCGACAAGGACGCGAAGATCGCCGGCGAATACGACGCCTTGCTCAAACTGCGTCCCGGCTGGTCCGACCGTACCTCCTACGTGATCAATCAATCGGGCAAGGTCGCCGCCGTGTACTCGGCGATGAGCCCCAAGGACCACGTGGGCGAGATGCTGAAGGCGCTCGCGGCGCTGCCGCACGCCAAGCCCGCGTCCTGAGCGCAAGCGTGTCGTCGAAGGCGGGCAAGATTGACTTGTCCGCGGGCGCCCCCACATCCGGGGTATCTCCTTTCGATTTCACGCCATGACTTCCCCTGTCCGGCTTCGCATCGATTTCGTTTCCGACGTCGCCTGCCCATGGTGCGCCATCGGCCTGGCCAGCCTGCAAGCCGCGCTGGCAAACCTCAGCGACAGCGTCGAGGCGGACATCCACCTGCAACCGTTCGAGCTCAATCCGCAATTGCCGCCCGAGGGCGAAGACGCCAACGAGCACCTGATGCACAAGTACGGCATGGGCGAGGAACAGCTCGAAACCAACCGCGCCGCGATCCGCGAGCGCGCGGCGGCGCTCGGCTTCGCCTTCAACATGCGCAAGGGCAGCCGCATCTACAACACCTTCGACGCGCACCGGCTCCTGCATTGGGCCGGCCTGGAACACCCCGACCTTGCCTTGCCGCTCAAGCAGGCGCTGCTGCGCGCGTACTTCAGCGACGGCGAGAACGTGGCGGATCGTGAAATCCTCGCCCGCATCGCCGGCAACGTCGGCCTGGACGCCGACGCAGCGCGCCGCGTTCTGGACAGCGGCGAACATGCCGACGCGGTGCGCGTACAGGAGCGCACCTACCAGCAGGCCGGCATCCATGCCGTGCCGGCGACCATCGTCAACGGCCAGTACCTGATTTCGGGCGGCCAGCCGCCGGAAGCGTTCGAGAACGCGCTGCGCGAGATCGCGGCGCAGGCGCCGGCCAGCCCATCGACCCTGCACTGATCCGGAAGACACTGTGAGCGAATCCCTGCATATCGTGTGTCCGCACTGCGCGGCGGTGAACCGCGTGCCGACCGAGCGCCTCGGCGCGGCGCCATCCTGCGGCCAGTGCCACAAGCCCCTGTTCGAAGGCCATCCGCTCGAGGCCGGCGAAGCCGTGTTCGAGAAGCACGTGACGCGCGACGAGATTCCGGTGCTGGTGGATTTCTGGGCGCCGTGGTGCGGGCCGTGCCAGATGATGGCGCCGAAGTTCGTGCAGGCGGCGGCGCAGCTCGAACCGCGCGTGCGCCTGCTCAAGGTCGACACCGATGCCGAACCCGCACTCGGCACGCGCTACAACATCCGCAGCATCCCCACCCTCGCCCTGTTCCGCGGTGGCCGCGAAGTCGCGCGCCAGGCCGGCGCCACGAACGCTGCCGGCATCGTGCAGTGGGTGCGCGCGAACGGGGCGTAGCAAAACCGGAAGGGTCGGCTCAGCCGTCCTTCTTCGCGCGCCGGCGCCGCATCCGCAGCCAGCGCATCAAGCCGTAGGACAGGCGCACCTTTTCCTGGCCGACCGGAAGATCGGCGTGGGCGAAGATCCACGACGACTTGCTGAACGCGATCTGCTGTTCCGGATAGACGCTGCGGTGGCCGATGATGAGGTAGGCCGCCACGCAGGCGCCGGCCACGTACAATGTGGAATCGGCGCCGAACAATTCCACGCCCATCAGGATCGCCGCGATCGGCGCGTTGGAGGCAGACGCCGCCACGGCGACAAATCCCACCGCCGCGCCCAACGCCGGCGCCAGGCCGAACACGTGCGCGAATGCGCTGCCGGTCACTGCGCCGATCACGAATTGCGGCGTGACGATGCCACCGTAGAAGCCCGAACCCAGCGTGATCGCGACGAGCAGCGATTTCCACAGGAAGCCGAGGTACGGCATGGCCTCGCCGCGCAGCGCGCCATCCATCATCGGCAAACTCAGGCCGAGGTACTGCGTCGGGATTGCAATGACCAGAATCGCCAGCACAACGCCGCCGAGCGTGGGGACCAGCGGCGGCCACAAATCGAATTGCCGCTGCAATGCGCCGAATGCCTTCTTCGCCTGTCGCAGCAGTTCCACGAACAGCCACGCGACTGCACCGCAGAGCACGCCGATCAGCACGGTCTCGAGGAACAGCAGCTCGGTGAATTGCCCGGTGAAGTCGATCGCGTATTGCGGATACGGCACGCCAAGCCAGCGCGCAACCTCGAACGCGGTGACGCCGGCGACGATGCCGGGGAACAGGAAATCGTGGCGGATGCGGCCGATCGCCAGCATTTCGACACCGTAGATCGCGCCCGCGATCGGCGTTCCGAACACGGCGGAAAATCCCGCGCTCACGCCGCAGGCGAGCAGGCGCTTGCGCATCTCGGGATTCAGGTGCAGCAGGCGCCCGGTCACCGCGGCGAAACTGGCGCCGATGTGCGAGCACGGGCCTTCCTTGCCGGCCGAGCCGCCGCAGGCCAGCGTGATCAAGGCCGCGAGCGGCTTGATCCACATCGTGCGGAACGGCATCTTGCCCTGCTGCTCGTTGACCGCGACGATGGCGTTGTCGACGAAGTTGCTGCGGCGCAGCCGGTAGCCGTAATGCAGCAGCAGGCCATTGGCGAAGCCGCCCAGCGGCAAGGCCAGCGCCAGCATCCACCACGGCGCGGCGTAGGCATGGCCTTCCGTCGCGAACAGCGCGCGCAGGAAGACCGTGCAGCCCACCCCGACCACCGCGCCGGTGAGCGTGGCCAGCACCAGCCACTGCACCACGGTGGCCAGCATCAGCAGCGGTTCGGTCAGGCGGAAGCGGCGCATGGGCGAGTCATGAAACGTCCTTTTTTCCAGGTTATTGCTCCCGCTGATCCAGTTCATTGTGGATGAGCAGGACGCACTGCGATGCAAACAGCATTTTCGGGCCGAGGCTGATTGCCTCGGCGCTCAGGCGTTCGAGGGTATTCAGGCTTTTCTTCGGCATCGGCAGGTGGTCGGTGAGGATGAAACACGGGTTGCCGGCAATCGCCTTGCCGCGGATCGACGCGCCCTTGGGGTCCATCACGAACAGGCCATGGTCCCGCGCCAATTCCTGCACGAGCTTCTCGAACCCGATCGTGCGCACGCTGATGCCCGGTTCGACCGTGCGGCTTTCGTCCTTGCCCATGCCGCGCGAGGCATCCAGCGCCCGCGCGATCTTGCCGAGCAAGGCCTGCTCGTGGAAGCCGCCGATGTCGCGCATGGCTTTGGAATTGAAAGTGATCGTGCGCGAATAATCCGGCGTGCTTTCCAGCACCAGATGCACCACGACATCGGGGCGATGTGACTGCGCGACGAAGATCGCGTTCATCAGCGTGTGCGCAAGGATTTCGGCATGCGCGTCTTTGCCAACCGATGCGAGCAGTTGTCGGCTGTCCGTCGGCGCCGACCTTGCGCGCAGGACAAACACGCGTGTCGCCATCGTGCTAGTCGTCACGCCGCAACGCCTGATTGACTACCTTGCGGATCAGCTTCGGATAGTCAATGCCGGCCTGCAGGGCGGACTGCGCGAGTTCGTCGTCCCTGGCGATGCATGGATTCGCGTTCGGCTCGATCACGTAGACGTTGCCGGCGGCGGTCACGCGCAGGTCGAAACGCGCATAGCTGCGCAGGTGCAGCGCGCGATAGGCACGCTTGCACACGTCGTCGATATGCGCCTGCAATTCCGGTTCGATCGTCTTGGCGAAATGGTTCTTGATGCCCCAGCGCTTGCGGTAGGCGTCGTCCCATTTCGCCTTGTAGGTGGCGATTCGCGGCTCGTCCTCGGCCATTTGGCCGAACGTCATCTCGCGCGCCGGCAGGATGCGCAGCGCGCGATCGCCGATGACGCTGACGTAAAGCTCGCGCCCTTCGATGTACTCCTCGGCGATGGCATCCAGGTTCATGCGCTCGTGGATCATCTGGATGCGCGCGAGGAACGCGGCCTCGTCGTCGATGACCGACGCCTGCGAAATGCCGCGCGAAGCTTCCTCGGTCAGCGGCTTGATGATGCACGGCAACTTCAACGCCTTCGGCAGCCACACCTTGTGGCCGCGGTAGAACGTGTGGAAACGCGGCACGCGCACGCGATGAAAGCGCAGGATCTTCTTGCACAGGCCCTTGTCGTTGCACAGGAACAACGCACTCGCGCTCGCGCCGGTCACGGGCACGCCGAGCAATTCCATGGTCGCGGCGACATTCTTGTCCCAATGCGTGACGCCGTGGAAAGTCTCGCACAGGTTGAAGATCACGTCCGGTTTCAGATCGCGCACGGTATCGAGCAGCGGCCGCACGTCGTCGAACAGGCTCAGGCGATGCACTTCGTAACCGCATTCGAGCAGCGCCTGCCAGACATCGTTTTCGGTGTAGCTGCCGTCCGGATCGGAAAATTCCGCGGCGAAATCGTGATCGGGTTTTACCGCATACGGCAAGTCGAAAACCATCAGCACACGGGTGGCCATATCAGTGATGGACTCCGGAATCTACCGACCGTTCGCCCTGAGCGTAGCGCCGCAGGCGCGAAGTCGAAGGGTCCGCGACGTTTCGACTTCGCTCGCTACGCGAGCTACGCTCAACGCGAACGGGAATTTTAAAAAGTCGCACTACAATTTCCCCCGCAGGCGCGTCGTGTACCGGTAATTCATCATCAAGGTCGTCAGGTAGGTGGTGAGCTTGAGCATCGCCACCGCATCGGTTTCCTCGGTGACCAGGCGCAAGGCGCGACTGCGTTGCAGCACGGCCTTGTAAACCCTGCTCACCATGTAACGGTGCTCGCCGGTCCAGTTCGACACCTCGACCAGCAGCGCCTTGTGGTGCGCCTGCAGCAGCTTGGCCACCGCCTGCCGTGTTTCGCCCTTCGCCGCGCCTTCGCGGAACAGGCGACGCAAATTGTCGTCATGAAATTCCGGAAAGTCCTCGGCTTCGGCTTGCCGACGTTTCTTGTAGTAGCGATCCAGAGTGCTGCGGATTTTTTCGGTCTTCCACAATTGTCGACCGCTCGCGCGCAACGGCGGCTTGCCGGCGATGCTCGCCATCAGCTTGTCCACGAACAGCAACTTGTCGAGCGCCTTCCAGCCCTTGTACTTGGCGCGCCAGTCCAGGCCCGGCGTCAGCCAGATCGCGAAGGTTTCGCAGAAATCCTCGTCCGGGTGGTACTGCGCGTAGTAGTAGTCCAGATGGCGTACGAAGCTCTTGCTGTACGGGCGGAACCGGTACGTGTCGCCGTATTCCTCGTTCGAGTGTCCGAACACGCGTTGCCAACTGCGCTTGCGGTTGAGATCGAATGCATAGGTGAGCGCATGGCCGCATTCGTGGCGCAGCAGCTTCATGCACCAGGCGTCGGTGTCGCCTTCGGCTTCGAGCATCATCTTGCGCTGCAGCTCGATCAAACGCGGGTGCGCAAGATAAAACGGAACGCCGATCACCGGCTCGCCTTCCGGCGTCAGCCATTCGTCGGCAAGGTAGCAACGCGGCTTGAAGGCGATGTGGTGTGCCGCGAGTTCCTCGTGCAGTTGCGCGATGCGCGCCTCCAGCCACGTGCCCTCGATGCGCAGTGGCAACTCGGACAGGCGCAGGGCGAGCAATTCCGGTTCGGGAATCGTCGCCAGGTCGATCGGTGGCAGGGTCGTCATTGGAAAGGGACGTTTCCGGCTCGCTTACTGCAGCGCCGGGATATCCAGCTTGCGCTCGCGCGAATCCGCGCTGGTGCCGCTGAGCAGGTTCGGCGGAATATGGCCGACGTCGCCGACCGAGATCACCTGGATGCTGCCATCCGCCTTGACCAGTATCTTGGTGATGCTGGCGTGGCCGATGGACATGCGCAGCCACGCGTTGGGGTCCACGCCCAGCGCGCGCGTGACGAGGTAGCGGATCACGTTGCCGTGGCAAACCAGCAGGTCGGTTTCCGCCTGACCGCTGGCGGGGACGAAGAAGCGCGCGAACGCGCGATCGAGCTGCTTCTTGCACGCGGCCATGTCCGCGGGATTTTCCCCTTTCGTGATGTCGGTGCGCCAGGAGTGCGGGGTGCATTCGGCCAGATCATCCACGACGTCGAAGTGACGACCGGGAAAGCTCTCCCCGATGATGGCGGCCGTGTCGCGCGCGCGCTGGATCGGGCTCACGTACAACTGGTCAAAGCCGCCCGGCATCCCCGCGAGGCGCGCCGCGACCAGGCGCGCCTGCGCGGAACCCAGTGGCGACAGGTGCGGACCGAGGCGCTCGTCGGCCTTTGGGTCCGGAAGGTAATTGCCGTGGCGCACCAGGACCAGCGTGCGCTCGGCCGGCGCAGCCGCGGCGCACACCTGCGTGACAAGGCCAAGCAGAACCAGCGGCAAAATCGCGATGAGCTTGTGCATGGAAATCCAGGGCAGATTGCGTTGCCTGAGTGTAATGGCATCCGCCCCGGTTTCCTGGTCATGACCGAAAATCGGCCTTGACATCCACATTCCCACCAGCTACCTTTGTGTGTAAAGGTAGCTGGCTGACATGGATCCCGACAAATTCAATTCGCTGCGCAAAGGGCTGCTCGAATTCCTGATCCTGAACATGGTCTCGTCCGGCCGCGTGTATGTCGCGGACATGCTGCAGCGCCTGAGCGACACCGACTTCGCCACCCAGGAAGGCACGCTCTACCCCCTGCTGAGCCGGATGCGCCGCGATCTGCTGCTGGATTACGAATGGCAGGAGTCGGACACCGGCCCGCCGCGCAAGTATTACAAGCTGGCGGCGAGCGGCCGCAAGCAACTCGGCGAATTTCGCGAGTACTGGAAATCCCTCACGGGTCTCATCGAGGAGTTGGCTAAGCCATCATGAAAACCGTCATCCACGTCAGCCTGAACGGCCATCCGAAGACTTTCCAGCTGGAAGAAGAAGCGTACAAGGCCTTGCAGGCCTACCTCGACCGCGCGCGCGCGCGCCTGAGCCGCGATCCGGACCATGAGGAAGTCCTGCGCGATCTGGAGCAATCCATCGGCGAGAAACTCTCCAAATCCCTGCGCGGCGACGACCGCGTCGTCAGCCGCAAGGAGATCGAGGTCGTGCTCGAGGAGATCGGCGCGGTCAACACCGGCAACGGCGATGCGGCCGCCGAATCGACTCCGTTCGACCGCCCGCGCCGCTTCTGCCGAATCGACGAAGACAAATGGTTCTTCGGCGTCTGCCAGGGTTTGTCCGCCTATTCGAACATCACCGTGGAATGGGTACGTGCGATCTTCGTCGTCGCCACGTTTTTCACCGGCGGCGCCTTGATCCTGGTCTACCTGTTGCTTGCCTTCGTACTGCCGCAGGTGCGCGACCGCCGCGAATACGATGCCAGCCTGCGCACGCACGCCGGCGCGGCGTAAGTGGAGTCGATCCAGCGCCTCAGCGTTCAACGCCGCCTGCCCCAGTCGTTTTTCCGCCGCGACGCGCGAGCGGTGGCGCCGGAGTTGCTCAACAAGATCCTGCTTGCGGCAGACGGTCGCAGCGGCCGCATCGTCGAGGTAGAGGCCTACTGCGGTGCGATCGATCCGGCGGCGCACACGTATCGCGGCAAGACGCCGCGCAACGCCGTCATGTTCGGCCCGCCCGGCTGCATGTACGTGTACTTCACCTACGGCATGCACTGGTGCTGCAACGCGGTGTGCGGCGACGAGGGCGTGGGAATCGCCGTGTTGCTGCGCGCCCTGCAACCGCTGGCGGGCCTTGCGCGGATGCGTCGCGCGCGGCCCGCGGCGCGCAGCGACCGCGACCTGTGCCGTGGCCCCGCGCGCCTGACCCAGGCCATGGGCATCACCGGCGCACAGAACGGCATCAAACTGTATTCCGGTCGCGCCGCGTTTTCGCTGGTCGACGACGGCATGGCCCCGCCGCGCGATGCGCAAGCTGGCCCGCGCATCGGCATCACGCGCGGCGTGGAGCATCCGTGGCGGTGGTGCGTGCCCGGCAATGAGTACGTGTCGAAGCGTTAGGGTGCTAACGGTATTTGGCCCGCTTTGTGCGAGGTTTACGCCGCAAGCTGGCCCAGGTCGGCGAGGCTGCGCCCGATCGCGCGGCGCGCCTCTTCCAGGTCGTAATCGGTTTGCAAGCCCAGCCAGAATCTTTCGCTGGTGCCGAAAACCCGCGCCAGGCGCACCGCAGTATCGGCGCTGATGCCGCGCTTGCCGAGCACGATCTCGTTGATGCGCCGTGGCGGCACCGCGGCGGCGCGCGCCAGCGCATTCTGGCTGATGCCCATCGGCACGAGGAACTCCTCAAGGAGCACTTCGCCGGGGTGAATGTTGGACAAGGTTTTCATGGTCAGTGGTAGTCCACTATTTCGACATCGTGCGCATCGCCGGCGTCCCAACGAAAGCAAATGCGCCATTGATCGTTGATGCGAATGCTGCGCTGGCCTGCGCGATCACGCTTCAACGCCTCCAAGCGATTTGCCGGCGGGATTTTCAGGTCGTCCAGGTCCGCCGCGTTGTTGAGCATACGCAACTTGCGGCGCGCGACGCCTTGAATATCGCCCGGCAGCTTCCGCGATGGGGTTCCCGCCCAAACCTTTTCGGTTTCCTTGTCGGCAAAGTCACGGATCACGAATCGATCATAACGCGATACGTTATATGACGCAATACGTTATGGATGACGATTGTTTTTCGGTAGCAAGTAAACTTGGCCCCGTTATTCACAGGTCGGCCGACTC
>JAFEFP010000301.1 GCA_018240545.1 Pseudomonadota bacterium
GATCGGCATCGATGTTGGTGACGATGGCGACGACGGGATTGAGCAGCAGGAAGGAGCCGTCGGACTCGTCGGCTTCCGCGACCAGGAATTCGCCGCTGCCCAGGCGCGCGTTCGCACCCGCGGCGATGAGCTGGCCGCCGATGACGAAGGTCGGATCGAGTCCGGCTTCGGCCAGCACGCTGGCGACCAGGCTGGTGGTGGTGGTCTTGCCGTGGGTACCGGCGACCGCGATGCCGCGACGGAAGCGCATCAGTTCGCCGAGCATTTCCGCGCGCGGCACCACCGGCACGCGGCGCGCGTGCGCGGCGGCGAGTTCGGGATTGTCGGCGGCGATCGCACTGGAAACCACCAGCACGTCGGCATCGGCCACGTTGGCGGCGGCATGGCCCTTGTGGATTGGTATGCCCATGCCGGCCAGACGCTGGGTCGCCGCCGATGCGCTGCGATCGGAACCGGAGACCGCATACCCCAGGTTGTGCAGCACCTCGGCAATGCCGTTCATGCCGGCGCCGCCGATGCCGACGAAATGCACGCGCCGGAAGCCGCGCAGGATCCCGTCGGGCCTGATGTCGTCGTGGCGCGACGCAAGCGGCGTCATGCGGCAACCTCCAGGCACACCTGCGCGATGCGCGCGGCCGCGTGCGGCTTGGCCTGCCGGCGCGCGGCCCTGGCCATGGCCAGCAGGTGCGCGCGATCGCCGATGGTCTCGAAGACTTTGCCCAGGCGCCCGGCGAAATCCGCGCCTTCGGCAACCAGCCGCGCACCGCCGGCCGCGACCATCGCCTGGGCGTTTTTGGTCTGGTGATCGTCCACCGCATGCGGGAACGGCACCAGGATCGACGGCGCGCCCGCGGCGGCGAGTTCGGCGAGCGTCAGCGCGCCGGAGCGGCAGATGACGAGGTCCGCCCAGGCGTAGGCGCCGGCCATGTCCTTTTCGAACGGCACCACTTGCGCATCGATCCCGGCCGCCAGGTACGCGTTGCGCGCGCGCTCGAAATGCGCCTCGCCGCACTGGTGGCGCACCTCGACAGGCAGCTTGCTGCCACGCCGGCGCAGCACTTCGGGCAAGGCCGAATTCAGGCTCTGCGCGCCCTGGCTGCCGCCGAGCACGAGCAGCTTGAGCGCGCCGCCGCGGCCGGCGAAGCGGCGTTCGGGTGGCGCCACCGCCTCGATCGAGGCGCGCACCGGGTTGCCGACCCACTCGGCGCCGGGGAACACCCGGTCGAATCCGGTCAGCACGCGCGCGGCCTTGCGCGCGAGCAGGCGATTGGTCCGGCCGGGAACCGAATTCTGCTCATGCACCACGAGCGGAATCCGCGCCAGGCGCGCGGCGATTCCGCCCGGTGCGGCCGCATAGCCGCCAAAGGCGATCGCGCTGCGCGGGGTGTATTTCTTCAGCAGCCGGCGTGCGGCGAGCACGGCGCGGCCGAGTTTCCATGGCATGCCGAGCGCGGCGCCCGGGCCCTTGCCACGCACGGCAGAGATGTCGAGCGTTTCCAGCGCGATGCCATGCTGCGGGACGAGGCGCATCTCCAGTCCGGCCTTGCCGCCGAGCCAGACCACCGGGACCTTGCGCCGCTCCAGCTCCTGCGCCACGGCGATGCCGGGGAAGATATGGCCGCCGGTGCCGCCGGCCATGATCAGCACGGGGCGCGCGTCCTTGTCTGCCATCGGCGTGCTCATGCGCGCGCTCCCCGCAGCAAGACCTCGGGTTTCACGATCTGCGCATCCGCCGGCAGCGGCCGCGAGACTTCGTAACTCACGCGCAACAGCACACCGATGGCGACACAGGTCATGAGCACGCTCGATCCGCCGGAACTGATCAATGGCAAGGTCAGGCCCTTGGTCGGCAGCACGCCGAGGTTCACCCCGATCGACACCAGCGCCTGCAGGCCGAGCATGAGGCCGATGCCGAACGCGCAGTAGCCGGCGTAGCGCTGGCCGCGCTCGACCGCGCGCAAGCCGAGCGCAAGCGCGCGCCCAACCAGGATCGCGAACAACGCGATCACGAACGCGATGCCGGCGAAGCCCAGTTCCTCGGCGATCACGGCGAGGATGAAATCGGTGTGCGCTTCGGGCAGGTAGAAAAGCTTCTGCACGCTTGCGCCCAGGCCGACGCCGAACCATTCGCCGCGGCCCACCGCGATCAGCGCCTGGGTGAGCTGGAAGCCGTCGTTGAACGGATCGGCCCAGGGATTGAGGAACGAGGTCAGGCGCTTGACGCGATAGTCGCTGGTCAGCGCCGCCCACGCGATCGCCGGCATGGCCGGGATCGCAAGGTAGAAAAGGTTGCGCATGCGCGCACCGCCGAGCCAGAGCATGCCGACGGTGACGGCGATGATCAGCGCCGCGCTGCCGAAGTCCGGCTGCAGCAGCAGCAACCCGACCAGCACCACGGCAACACCGATCGGTTTGAACACGCCGAAGAAGCGCGTGCGCACCGTGGCGTGCTGGCGCACGAGATAGCTCGCGAGGTAAAACACGAACAGCAGCTTGACCGCCTCGACCGACTGGAAGCCGACTTTCCCGAAGCGGATCCAGCGCCGCGCGCCGTTGATGCGCGCACCGACAAAGGGCAGGAACACGAGCAGCAGGAGGATCACCGCGAACAGCAGCAGGCTGAAGGCATTGCGCTCGAAAAATTCCAGTTCGATCTTCATCATCACGCCGCACAGGCCGATGCCAAAGACGAGGAAGACCAGGTGCTTGAACAGGAAATAGAACGGACCGGCATGCTGGCCGTCGGCCACCGCGATCGAACTCGACGCCACCATGACCACGCCCAGGCTCGCCAGCGTGACGGCGACGACGACCAGCACCGGGTCGTAGCGGCCCTTGCTCTCGTCGCGACGCGTGGCTTGCGGGTCGAAACCGAACATCCTCAGCGCACCTTCAACGTTGCCAGACCGATCAACACCAGCACCACCGAGATGATCCAGAAGCGCACGATCACGCGCGGCTCGGGCCAACCCTTCAATTCGAAATGGTGATGGATCGGGGCCATGCGGAACAGGCGCTTGCCGGTGAGCTTGAAGCTCGCCACCTGCAAGATGACCGACGCGGTCTCCATCACGAACACGCCGCCCATGATCAGCAGCACGATTTCCTGGCGCACGATCACGGCGACGGTGCCGAGCGCGGCGCCGACCGCGAGCGCGCCGACGTCGCCCATGAACACCTGGGCCGGGTACGCGTTGAACCAGAGGAAACCCAGGCCCGCCCCGGCCAGCGCGCCGCAGAAAATGCACAGCTCCCCGGCGCCCGGCACGGCGGGAATCTGCAGGTATTGCGAGAACACGCTGTGGCCGGAGGCGTACGCAAATACGCCGAGCGCGGAGGCGACGAGCACGGTGGGCATGATGGCCAGGCCGTCCAGACCATCGGTCAGGTTCACCGCATTGGAAAAGCCGACGATGATGAAATAGCCGATCGCGACGAAACCGATGCCGAGCGGAATCGCGACCTGCTTGAACAGCGGCACGTACAGCGCCAACGCGGCGGGCGTGTCCTGGCGCAGCACGAAATACAGGCCGAGCGCGGCGGCGAGTCCGCACAGCGACTGCCAGAAATACTTCCAGCGCGCCGGCAGGCCGCGGCTGTCGCGCAACACGAGCTTCCTGTAATCGTCGTAAAAGCCGATCAGGCCGAACGCGAGCATGCTGCCGAGCGCGATCCACAGATAACGGTTGCGCAGATCGCCCCACAGCACGGTCGCCACCGCGACCGCGAGCAGGATCAGCGCGCCGCCCATCGTCGGCGTGCCGGCCTTGGCCAGATGCGACTGCGGGCCATCGCTGCGGATCACCTGCCCGGCCTTGACCGCGGCAAGCTTGCGGATCAGGTCCGGGCCGAGCAGCAGGGCGACGGCGAGCGCGGTCAGCGCACTCATGATCGTGCGGAACGAGACGTACGAAAACAGATGGAACGCGCTCAGGTGCCCGCGCAGAAGGTCGGCCAGTTCAAGCAACATGACGCGCGCCTCCGTTGCCGTTTGCTTGCCCGAACAGGGCGCGCACGACGCGGTCCATGGCCGAGCCGCGCGAGCCCTTCACCAGCACCGTGACGCCCGCACGCGCCTGCGCGCGCAATGCGTCGATCAGTGCGCCTTGCTCGGAAAAGTGCCGCGCGTCGCTGCCGAACGCCTGCGCCGCGTGCACGGACAGGGTGCCGACCGTGTACAGGCGGGCAATGCCGCGCTCGCGCGCGTAGCTGCCGGTCCGCGCATGCAGGGCCGCGGCATCGGGTCCGAGTTCGCGCATGTCGCCGAGCACGAGCCACGTCTCGCCGGGTTCGCCGGCAAGCGTGGCGATGGCCGCCGCGGCCGAACCCGGGTTGGCGTTGTAGCTGTCGTCGATCAGGGTCCAGTCACCGGGCATGGCATGGCGGACCAGGCGCCCGGCCACGGGCGGTGCGGACTCCAGTCCCTGCCGGATCGCGTCCAGCGGCGCGTCGAACGCGAGCGCCAGCGTGGCGGCGGCCAGCGCATTCATGACGTTGTGCCAGCCAGCCAGGGGCAAATCGACATCGATGCGTCCGGCCGGCCCGATCAGGCTGAACCGGGTCGACGCAGCGAGCGCGTGGATGTCCGCGCGCACATCGGCAGCGTGCTCCAGGCCGAAGCGCAGCACGCGCCGCGTTCCGGCCACGCCCGCGAAATAGCTGGCAAAAGCGTCGTCGGCGTTGATCGCGGCCGTGCCGTGCGGCGGCAGCGCGGCGTAGATCGCGGCCTTGGTTTGCGCGATGCCTTCGAGCGAGTGCATGCGTTCCAGATGCGCCGGCGCGATGTTGTTGACGAGGGCGACTTCCGGCCGCGCGATGGCGGCGAGGTACTCGATGTCGCCGGGCTTGCCCGCGCCCATTTCCAGTACCGCGAATTGCGCGTCGTCGGGCATGGCCAGGATCGACAGCGGCAAGCCGACTTCGTTGTTCAGATTGCCGGCGTTGACGTGGGTCTTGCCGCACACCGACAGGATCGAGGCGAGCAAGGTCTTGACCGTGGTCTTGCCGTTGGAGCCGGTGATGCCGGCCACCCGCGCGCGGCGTTGCGCCCGCACCGCGCTGGCGAGATCGCCGAGCGCGAGCAGGGTGTCGGCAACCACGACCTGCGGCAAATCGATGTCGACGGGCCGGGCGACGAGCGCGGCGGCCGCTCCCGCCTGCCTGGCTTGTGCCAGGAAATCATGGGCGTCGAAATTCTCGCCCTTGAGCGCGGCGAACAGGCCGCCCGCCACGGGCTTTCGTGTATCCGTGAACACGCCGGTGACGGCGACGTCGGCTCCGCGCATCGAACCGCGCGTCCACAACGCGACATCGGCCAGGCGCTGGTTCATGCGCGGGCCCCCAGCACGCGACGGGCGACGTCCGCGTCGTCGAAAGGCCGCTTGATCCCGCCGACTTCCTGATAAGGCTCGTGGCCCTTGCCCGCGATCAGCACCACGTCGCCGGCGCGTGCTTCGTGAAGTGCGGTGGCGATGGCCGTGGCGCGATCGCGCTCGACGCGTGCACGCCGCGGTTGCGCGCAGCCGGCCACGATCTGCGCGACGATGGCATCGCCATCCTCGCCGCGCGGATTGTCGTCGGTCACGATGACCGCGTCGGCGAGGCGTTCGGCGATCGCGCCCATCTGCGGGCGCTTGCCGGCATCGCGTTCGCCGCCGCAGCCGAACACGCAGGTCAATTTTCCGGCGCAGTGCGCGCGCAGGGATGTCAGCGCCTGCTCCAGCGCATCGGGCGTGTGCGCATAGTCGACAACCACGAGCGGCAACGCACCGCCACCGAGGCGATGCATGCGTCCGGCAACCGGTTGCAATTGCGCCAGCGCGTTCCGCATTTGCGCAAAATCGTATCCAAGGGCGCCCAGACACCCGGCCACGGCCATCAGGTTGCGGACGTTGAAGCGACCGAGCAAAACGCTGGTGATTTCGCCTTCGCCCCAGGGTGTGTCGAGATCGAACGTCAGGCCATCGCCGTGGGTGTGCACGTTGCGCGCGCGGATTTCCGCGTCCGTATCGATGGCATAACGCAGGCGGCGCACGGAATCCGGCAACTGCGCGACAAGTTCGCGGCCGAACGCATCGTCGGCGTTGATGACCGCCGCGCGCAACCGCGGCCAGGCGAACAGCTTCGCCTTGGCCGCGCCGTAGATTCCCATCGTGCCGTGGTAATCCAGGTGGTCGCGGGTGAGGTTGGTGAACACCGCGACCTCGAAGTCGACCGCGTTCACGCGGCCCTGGTCAAGCGCGTGCGAGGAGACCTCCATCGCCACGTGGCTGGCGCCGGCGTCGCGGAACTGCGCGAGCAGGCCGTGCACGCTCACCGCATCGGGCGTGGTGCGCTCGCCCGCTTGCATCGCCCCGACCAGGCCCGCGCCGAGCGTGCCGATCGTCGCCGCGCGCGCGCCGAGACTTTCCAGCGCTGCGGCGAGCAACTGCACGACCGAGGTCTTGCCGTTGGTGCCGGTCACGCCGATCATGTGCAGCGACGCGGCGGGACGCTCGAAGAAGCGCGCGGCGATTTCGCCAACCTGTTCGCGCAAGCGATCGATGCAGACAAGCGGCGCGTCGAATGCGGGAGAAACGGCGGACGCAGGGCCTTCGGCGATCACTGCCGAAGCACCCTGCGCCAGCGCCGCCGGGGCAAACGTGATGCCGTGCGCGTGCGTACCCTTGAGTGCGATGAACGCATCGCCCGCGCGCACGCGGCGCGAATCCAGGGTCAAACCGGACACGCGAATATCGTCCGCCGCGGCGATGCCGGCGAGCAGCTCGCGCAGGGACTTGGCGTGCGCGCTCACGGCACCGCCTCCTCGTAACTGGTGTCGCCCGGCGGATAGTCCGGCGCCTTGCTGCCCGGCTGGATCGGCGCGCCGGTATCCGGGCCGCCGGCATACCAGTGCTGCACGTTGTCCGGCGGCATGTCCAACAAGCGCAACGCGCCCGTCATCACCTGGCTGAACACCGGCGCCGCCACCGTGCCGCCAAAGTAGCCGCCTTGCGGATCGTGGATCACGACGACGGCGACCAGGCGCGGCTGACTGGCCGGCGCCATGCCTGCGAACAACGAGATGTAGCGGCTTTCGTAGCCGCCGGCCACGGCCTGGCGCGAGGTGCCGGTCTTGCCGGCGACGAGGTAATTCGGCACCGCCGCACGCAGCGCCGTGCCACCGGGCGCAACCACGGTTTCGAGCATCTTCACGATGGTGTGCGCGAGCTGCGGATCGATCACGGCCACGTCGGGATTGCGCACGCCCTTGACGAAGGTGGGTTGGCGCAAGCGTCCGCCGTCGGCAAGCGCGGCATAGGCCTGGGCCAGTTGCAGCGTGGTCACATTCAGGCCGTAGCCGTAGGCGATGGTCGCCTTTTCGATCACGCCCCAGCTGCGCGCGGGTGGCAGGAACCCCGGCGATTCGCCGGGGAACCCGCTGCCCGTGGACTCGCCGAAGCCGAAGCGGTGATCCATGTCGTACATGTCCTCGCTCGGCAGGGTCAGCGCGATCTTGGCCGCGCCGATGTTGCTCGAATGGGTGAGCACGCCGGTCACGGTGAGCAGGCCGTGGTTGGCGACGTCGCGGATGACATGGCCGGCAAGCTGAAACGTGCCGGGATTGGTGTCGATCGGCGTATCCGGCGTCCACTTGCCGCTTTGCAGGGCGGTGGCGATGGTGAACGGCTTCATCGTCGAACCCGGCTCGACGACGTCGGTCACGGCGCGGTTGCGCCGGTAGGCGGGATCGGCGGCGGGCGCGTTCGGGTTGTAGGAAGGCTGGTTGACCATGGCGAGGATTTCGCCGCTGGTCGCATCCAGCACCACCATGGAGCCGGACTTGGCGTGATGGTCGAGGATCGCGGCCTTGAGATCGCGATAGGCCAGGTACTGGATGCGGCGATCGATCGACAAGGTCAGGTCGCGGCCGGGCCTGGGTTCGCGCACCAGTTCGACGTCCTCGACCGTGTGACCCTTGTTGTCGCGGATGACGCGTTTCGCGCCGGGCTTGCCGGCCAGCCAGTCGTCGAACGACAACTCGAGCCCCTCCTGGCCGCGATCGTCGATGTTGGTCACCCCGAGCACGTGCGCGGTGACTTCGCCGCCCGGATAAAAGCGCTTGTACTCGCGCTGGCTGGACACTCCCGCGATGCCGAGCGCGAGGATGGCCTGCGCATCGTCGGGATTGAGCTGGCGCTTCAGGTACAGGAATTCGCGGTCCTGGTGCTGATCGAGCTTGTGCGTGAGTGCGGCCGCGTCGACACCGAGCGCCTTTGCCAATTCCGGGATCCGCTCGGGCTGGTCCAGCACGGTGCCCGGATCGCACCAGACCGATTCGACCGGCGTGGACACCGCCAGCGGCTCGCCGTTGCGGTCGAAGATCGTGCCGCGCGACACCGGGATCGGCACCTCGCGCAGGAAGCGCGCATCGCCCTGCTGCTGGTAGAAATCCTTGCGCACCACCTGCAGATCGATGGCGCGCACGATCAACGCCGTGGCCGCCAGTACCAGCACCATGAGCACGACGTAGAGCCGGCCGCGGGTGTTCACCGGCGGGGTACGCAGCTTGATCCTTGCGCCATCGCCCGGCTTCGAGCGCGGCGGTGCCGGATGCGAGGTCAGCAGCATGATGGCCTCCGCGCGCTCATGGCTTCACCACCACGGTGTCCGCGGCACCGGGGTTGACCATGCCCAGCTGGCCGCGCGCGATCTGCTCGATGCGATTGGGCTCGGCCCAGGTAGCCTGCTCGAGTTCGAGCCGGCCGAATTCGGTGTTGAGATCGTCCTGCTCGCGGATTAGTTGCGTGAGCGCGCCGAACAGGATGCGGTCCTGCTGGCGCGCGTAGACGACGCCGATCGCGCTGGCCACGACCGCGACCAGCAGCACCAGGACGATGCTGGCGCCGATCGCCTTCATGCCAGCTTCTCCGCCACGCGCAGCACCGCGCTGCGCGCGCGCGGGTTGCGCGCGAGTTCCGCCGCGCCGGGCATCTGCGCATGGCCGACGAGGCGCAGGCTCAGCATCGATGCGGCTGGCGGCGGCAAGCCTCTTCGCGTCGGCGCCGCCTGCGATTGTTCGCGCAGGAATTGCTTGACGGCACGGTCTTCCAGCGAATGGAAACTGATCACGCACAGACGCCCGCCGGCGCGCAGCCGCGCCACCGCGCCCCGCAGTCCGCGGTCGAGCGCGTCCATCTCGCCGTTCACCGCAATGCGCAGCGCCTGGAAGCTGCGCGTGGCCGGATGCTTGCCCGAGGGTGGCCGACCGACGATGCCGGCGATCAGGTCCGCCAGCTCGCCGGTGCGCGTGATCGGCGCGTTGCGCCGTTGCGCGACGATCGCGCGCGCGATGCGCCGGCTCATGCGTTCCTCGCCATGGTTCCACAACACGTCCGCAAGCTCTTTTTCGTCAGCCCGCGCCAGAAACTGCGCCGCGCTCTCGCCGCGGGTCGGATCCATGCGCATGTCCAGCGGCGCATCGGCGCGGAAACTGAACCCGCGCGCCGCATCGTCCAGTTGCGGCGAGGACACGCCCAGATCCAGCAACACGCCATCGAGCCCGCCCAGCGTCGCATCCCAATCGGCCAATTCCGCGAAATTGCCATGGCGAATCGATACGCGCGCATCCGCGCCGAACTCGCGCCGCGCGGCCGCCACCGCCGCCGGGTCACGGTCCATCAACAGCAAGTGCCCGCGCGCACCCAACCGTTCCAGTACTGCCCGCGCATGGCCGCCGCGGCCGAACGTGCCGTCGAGGTAAATGCCATCGGCACGCACGCGCAGCCCCTGTAGCACTTCGTCGAGCAGCACCGGTGCATGCGCGTCATGGGCCATCGGCTTCGTCCAGGCGGCGCGGCTCGTCGCGCTCACAGTCTCAGGTCCAGCATTTCGTCCGACAGTTCGTGCTCGCCGATGCTCTGGCGGATCTTGGCCAGGTGCGCCTGCTCGCTCCACAACTCGAACTTCGCGTTCATGCCCAGCAGCACGGCCTTCTTTTCGATGCCGGCCGCGTTGCGCTGGCTCGCCGGCACCAGCAGGCGCGCATTGCCGTCCAGTTCCACCGTCGCTGCCGCACCGACCAGTTTCAGCTGCAAATCGCGATGCACGCGCTTGACGCTGGACAGCGCGTTGATCTGCTCGCGCACCTTTTCCCACTCGCCGAACGGGAACAGCCACAGGCAGCCCGGCTCGAACGGGTTGTAGGTGAACACCAGGCGATTGGCACAGACTTTCGCCACCGCCTCGCGATACGCGGTCGGCAGGGCCAGGCGGCCCTTGTCGTCGAGGCTGATGGCGGTTTCACCCTGGAACATTTCCCACTAAAACCCACGAAATCCCACTCGTAGTGAACAGTAGTGCGCGCGAGCAACCCTGTCAAGGAAAAATTTGCTTGCGGATCAATGGGAAAGCGCGGGTTTTCAAAAATTTCGAGTGAATTCTCAGGAGTCAAAAAAAGGCGATTGAATTCATTCGACTTTTTGTTCGACGGATTCCGCCGTGTCGATCGAAACCCGTGCTGCGACGCAGCATTCCGGCGCGAGCCGCGCGCACTGCGGCGCAATGTATATTTTGATAATAAATGGATAAATAAAAAAGTGGAGTCGGCCGGTAAGCCGGGTTCTGTCGTGGACAGTCATTCCTCTGGGACGCGCGTCGCCGCGCGCCTCGAGCGACCAACCCGGGAGCGACGCGGGCCACGCCATGGCTCCCCTATTCGGTCTTGCTCCGGGTGGGGTTTGCCGTGCCGGTCCGTTGCCGGACTCGCGGTGCGCTCTTACCGCACCATTTCACCCTTGCCTGATCCCGACGTTCCGAGGAATGCCGGGCCATCGGCGGTATCTTTCTGTTGCACTTTCCGTCGGCTCGCGCCGCCCAGGCGTTACCTGGCACCCTGCCCTGCGGAGCCCGGACTTTCCTCGGCACCCTTGCGGATGACGCGACTGTCTGGCCGACTCCGCGCACAGTTTAGCGCGTTCCCGCGGCGACACGCTGAATGGCGTCGATACTGCGCTCCACGTCCGCGTCCGTGGTCGCCCACGAACACACGCTGATGCGCATGGCGGTGCGTTCCTGCCACACGGTGACGCCGCACCAGCACGTGCCTTCGGCCTGCAACGCCGCGATCACGCGCTGCGTGCGCTGCGCATCGCCAAAGGCGACCAGCACCTGGTTCAGCGCAACTTCGTTGAGTACCTCGAAGCCGGCAGCGGACAAACCTTGCGCGAAACGTCGCGCCTGCAGGCAGTTGCGTTCGATCATCCCGCCGACGCCGGCGCGGCCAAGGCTGCGCAACACCGCCCAGATGTCCACGCCGCGCGCGCGACGCGAGAGCTCCGGCGTGTAGTCTGACGGATTGCGCCAGGCACTTGCCGTGGGCAGGTAATCCGCCGTGATCGCCATCGCCGCGCGCAGGGCATCCGCCTCGCGCACGAAGGCCAGCCCGCTGTCGTAGGGCACATTGAGCCATTTGTGCGCATCCGTCGCCCAGGAATCCGCCGCCTCGATGCCGTGCAGCAGATGCTTGCGCGATGGCGCCGCCCGAGCCCACAAGCCGAATGCACCGTCGACGTGGATCCAGACATCGCGGCCAACACGCTCGCGCACGGCGGCAACAGCGTCGCAGGCGCCGGTGTTCACGTTGCCGACCTGCAGGCAGGCGATCGTGGGTCCCGAAACCGCTGGCAACGCGTCCACGCGCAAGCGACCTTGCGCATCCACCGGCACGCGCGTGACGCGCGTGCGCCCGAGTCCAAGCAGGCCAAGCGATTTGACCAGCGTCGGATGCGCTTCCGCGCCAACAACGACCGTGATCGGGGGCGCACCGAACAAGCCATCGGCTTCGACGTTCCAGCCAACGCGCGCGAGCACGGCATGGCGCGCTGCTGCAAGACCGACGAAATTCGCGACGTTCGCGCCGGTCACGAACGCGCCGGCGCACTCGCGCGGCAACTCGAGCAGTTCGAGCAGCCAGCGCAATGCGGTCTGTTCCAGGCGCGCGGTCGCCGGCGTGATGTTGTACAGGCCCGTGTTCTGGTCCCACGCGCTGGCCAACCAGTTGGCGGCCAGCGCCACCGGCAGTGCGCCTCCCATGACGAAACCGAAAAAACGCGGACCGGCTTCGGCGATGGTCGCCGGGGACGCGTAGCGATCGAGCAGCGCGAGCACCGCGCGCGGATCGGTTGCGCCTTCCGGCAGCGTGCCGTCGAGCGCATCGAGCGCGGCCACCGCGGCAGGTTCTGGCGCGACCGGGCGCGAATCAAGGCCCTCCAGGTAGGTGCAGGCGCGTGCCGCAGTGTCTTCCAGCAAGCTGCGTATCATGGCTGTTCCTCGTGGTCCCGCAATGTGTCGTAAAGATCCTTGCGCGATGCGCCGCTGATTTCCGCGGCCAGCTTCGCGGCGCGGCTGGGCGGCAATTCGCGGCGCAGGATGTCGAACACGCGCCGGCCCTCGGCCAATTTCGCCGCATCGGCATCGCCGGGCGCGCCGGCGACGAGGAGCACGAATTCGCCGCGCTGCTGGTTCGCGTCGGATTCCACGCGCGCACACACCTGGTCAAGCGTTCCATCCAGCACCGTCTCGAACAGCTTGGTCAATTCGCGTGCAAGCACGGCAGCGCGCGTGCCGCCAAGCACGCTCGCGCAATCGCGCAGGCATTCGCCAATGCGGTGGCTGGATTCGTAGAATACCAATGTGCGCGTTTCCAGCGATAGCGCTTGCAGGTGCGCCCGCCGAGCCGCGGATTTGGCGGGCAGGAAGCCTTCGAACACGAAGCGATCCGATGGCAAGCCGGCGACCGACAAGGCGGCGATCGCCGCGCAAGCGCCGGGCACTGGACTCACCGCAATGCCCGCCGTGCGCGCCGCGCGCACGAGTCGGTATCCCGGATCGCTCACCAGCGGCGTGCCGGCATCGCTGATCAGCGCGATCTGCGCGCCATCGCGCATCCGCTGCACCAGATCGGCAGATCTTTCGCGCTCGTTGTGCTCGTGCAAGGCCAGCGTGCGCGTGGCGATGTTGCAATGCGCGAGCAGCGCCGCGCTGTGGCGCGTGTCCTCGGCGGCGATCACGTCGACCGCGGCGAGGACCTCGCGCGCACGCGGCGACCAATCGGCCAGGTTGCCGATCGGCGTCGCCACCACCCAGAGCTTTCCCGCCTCGGAACCAGCCATGCCTTGCCTCCACTGCGCTCGGCAAGCTTAATCCAAGCCCGATCCAGTATCATGCCGCCGACATGCCAGGAATACGGCCATGATCGTGCGACGCGGATTGCCTTTCTTGTTCTTCCTTGCGGCCTTCATCGCCGGTTGCGCGCCGGTCGGAGCGCCCCGACCGGAAGCGCCCGATGCCGCCGCCGCCGACCAGGCTTATGCCCAGGGCAACTTCGATGCGGCCGCGCGCGACTTCCTGGCGCTGGCCGATGCGCATCCGCATGACAACGCTTTCTACCGCCTGCGCGCGGCCGAAGCGTATCTGCAGAATGGCGAAATCGACGCCGTCGCGCGCACCTTGCCGGATATCCAGCGCCGGCGCCTGCAGGGTGACGAACCCGTCCGTTACGACCTGCTCGCCGCGGAAGTCGCGCTGTCGCGGCACGACGCGACCGGAGCCCTGGCCAGCCTGCATGTTCCCGCTGCCGACCTCACCCCGCCGTTGCGCCTGCGCGCACTGGAACTGCGCGCACGCGCACTGGCCGCGCAGGGCGACGCGCTGGACAGCGCACGCACGCGCGCCGACCTCGACCGCCTGCTCAGCGGCGACGATCGCGCGCAGAACGCGGCGCAAATCGTCGCCACGCTCAAGGCCATGAGCCCGGACGCACTGCGCAACGAAGCCTCCGCCCTGGCGCCCGGCGATCCCTTGCGCACCTGGATCGATCAGGCGCTGCGTGCCGGCGGCAGCGCCTTGCCCGTGGTCGTGTTGCACCCGAACCAACCCGTCGGCACGCTGATCCGCGAAGGCATGCAACCGCCGCAGCGCGAAGGCTACACGCCCGTGCATCGCATCGCCCTGCTCCTTCCGGAAGGCGGCCCACTGATGGCCGTGGCACAGCCGGTGCGCGACGGATTCTTCGCGGCGCACTTTGCCGATACCGATCCACAACGCGCGCCAGTCACGGTCTACGACACCGGCAGCACGCCGGCGGATGCCGTCGCCGCCTATCGCAAGGCCGTTGCCGACGGCGCGGACCGCATCGTCGGCCCGCTTGCGCGCGACGCGGTAACCGCCGTGCTCGCACAGGGCAACCTGCCGGTACCGGTGCTCGCGCTCAACCAGCCCGATGGCGCACAGACCGCGCCAGCGGGCAGCGTCGCATTCGGTTTGGGCCCGGATGCCGAAGCCGCGCAGGCCGCCGAGCGCATGCTCCAGCAGGGCATCAGCCGCGCGGTCGTCATCACCGCCACCGAGGATTGGGCCGAGCGCGCCGCGCTTGCGTTTCGCGCGCAGTTCGAAAACCGCAACGGGCAGGTTCTGGGTGAGGCACGCGTCGAGAACGGCGAGGTGAATTACGCCGCCATGATCCGGCAGACTCTGGCGAGCGTGCCGACGTCGAGTGCGGCCCCCTCCCTGCCCGGCGCCGTGGCGGCGGCACCGACGCAACCCGCCACGCCGGCAGACACCGGCATTTTCATCAGCATGCGCCCGCAGCAGGCACGCCTGCTGCTGCCGCAACTCAAGCTCGCCGGCTATGCGAACCTGCCGGTGTTCGCCACCTCGCACATCTACGCCGGCAACTACAATCCGGGCCTGGACCGCGACCTGGATGGCGTGCAGTTCTGCGACGCACCGTGGCTGTTCGATGGCACGCTCGGCCTGCCCAGTCACACCGACATCGTGCGCCTGCTCGACAGCGCCCGCGGCGCCGGCGGGCGCCTGTTCGCGCTGGGCATGGATGCCTACCGGCTGCTGCCGTACCTGAACTGGCTGGCGCAGCATCCCGACAGTTATCTTCCCGGCGCGACCGGCCAGCTTGCCATCGACCGGCTCGGCCGCGTGCAGCGGCTGTTGACCTGGGCGCAGTTCGACAACGGCGCTGCGCGCCCGGTTGTGGGCGGCTTGCAGGCGAGTCCGGCGCCACCATGACCGCGCGCGGTATCGGCATGACCTGGGAACGCGCCGCGGAGGCGCACCTTCAGGCATCCGGGTTGTGCACGCTGGCGCGCAATTTCACCTGTCGCCTCGGCGAACTCGACCTCGTCATGGCCGAGCGCGACAGCACCGTGTTCGTCGAGGTGCGTTTCCGTCGCGATGCCGTGCATGGCGATGGTGCCGCTTCGGTCGGCGCGGCCAAGCGCACGAAACTTCTGCGCGCCGCGCAGGTCTGGCTTCTGGCGCACCCGCATCGCGCGGCGCAACCCTGTCGCTTCGACGTGATCGGCTGCAGCGGCACGCCGCAACAGCCGGTTTTCGACTGGATCCGCAACGCCTTCGAGACGTGTTGAGCCGTGAAAATGCAAAGAATCGCCTTGAGTCTGATCCTGGTGCCGCTGCTGCACGGCTGCGTGGCCGTGGTCGCAGGCGGCGCGATCGCCGGTGCGCATGCCGTACACGACCGCCGCGCCATCGGCACCGTGCTCAGCGACCGCAACATCCAGCTGAGCGCGATCGATGCGATCAACCGGCACCGCGAACTCACCCGCGACGACAACAACGTCAAGGTGGTCGTCTACAACGGCGTCATGTTGCTGTGCGGACAGGTGCGCAGCGAGGCACTCAAACAGCTGGCGCATACGTCGGCGGATGGTTTCGAGGGTGTGACGCGCCTGGTCGACGAAATCGAAGTGACGGACGACCCGCAGGGCTTCTGGCGACGCCGCGCGGACGCGACGATCACGGCCCGCGTCAAGACCGGCCTGCTCGACATCACCAGCCTGCCCGGCTTCGATCCGACCCGGATCAACGTCACCACCTCGCACCGGGTGGTGTACCTGATGGGTATGGTCCGTCACGACGAAGCCGACGCGGTCACCGAAGTCGCGCGCAACGCGCGTGGCGTGGACAAGGTGGTCAAGCTGTTCGATTACCTCGACTGAATCCGGCCGCAAGCGCCGCACCGGCGTAAACTGGCGGCATGAGTCTTCCCGATTCCCTGGGTGTCGCGTTGCGCGAGATTTTCGGTGATGCGCTCGTCACCGATTCCGCCGAATGCCTGGCCTACGGCTACGACAATTCGCGTCGCCAGGGCCAACCCGATGCGGTGGTCTTCCCGACCGAAC
>JAFEFP010000302.1 GCA_018240545.1 Pseudomonadota bacterium
ATGGCCTGAGTGGCGCGGAGGAATTGCTGGCGCTGGCGGCTGCCGAGAATGACGAAGGCACCGCCCAAGCCGTGTCCGGCGATGTGGACGGGCTGGCGGCGAAGGTCGAGGCACTGGAATTCCAGCGCATGTTTTCCGGCAAGATGGATGCGCACAACGCCTTCGTCGACGTACAGGCTGGCGCCGGCGGTACCGAGGCGCAGGACTGGGCCGAAATGCTGCTGCGCATGTACCTGCGTTGGGCCGAAGCGCGCGGGTGGAAGACCGAATTGCTGGAAGTCTCGGCGGGCGAAGTGGCCGGGATCAAGAGCGCGACGTTTCGTGTCGAAGGCGATTACGCCTATGGCTGGCTGAAAACCGAAATCGGCGTGCACCGGCTGGTGCGCAAGTCGCCGTTCGATTCGGACAACCGCCGGCACACTTCGTTCTCGTCGATCTTCGTCTCGCCCGAGGTGGACGACGACATCGACATCGAAATCAATCCCGCAGATCTGAAAACGGATGTCTATCGTTCCTCCGGCGCCGGCGGCCAGCACGTGAACAAGACCGAATCGGCGGTGCGCATCACCCACATGCCCAGTGGTATCGTCGTTGCCTGCCAGACCGAGCGTAGCCAGCATGCGAACCGCGACCGTGCGATGAAGATGCTGAAAGCCAAGCTCTATGAAATGGAAGTGCAAAAGCGCAATGCCGAGAAGGAGAAGCTCGAAGCGGGCAAGTCCGACATCGGCTGGGGCAGCCAGATCCGCAACTACGTACTGGACCAGTCGCGCATCAAGGACCTGCGTACCGGCGTCGAGCGTACGGATACGCAGAAGGTGCTCGATGGCGACCTGGACGGATTCATCGAAGCCAGCCTGAAGGCAGGATTGGAAGCCGGTGCCAAGCGCAGCGATGCATGATTCGGAAAAACGAAATGACTGGCAACAATCAACCGCAAGACGAAAACAGGCCCGACGAAAACAAGTTGATCGCCGAGCGCCGCGAGAAGCTGCGCGCGCTGCGCGGGCAGGGCATCGCCTATCCGAACGATTTCCGCGTCGATGCCTTCTCCGGTGATCTCCAAACCGAGTTCGAAGGCAAGGAGGCGACCGTGGTCGAGGCTGCCGAGCGCCGGGTCAAGGTGGCGGGCCGCATGCTGCTCAAGCGCGGGCAAGGCAAGGTCAGTTTCGTCCAGATCCAGGACATGACCGGTCGCATCCAGTTGTTCATCCAGGCCAATGCGCTCGCGGACACCTACGAGGCGTTCAAGTCCTGGGACGTGGGCGACATCGTCGCCGCCGAAGGCGCGCTGATGCGCACGAAGACGGGCGAACTGTCCGTCAAGGTCGATCGTCTGCGCCTGTTGACCAAGGCGCTACGGCCACTGCCGGACAAGTTCCATGGCCTGGCGGATGTCGAGCAGCGCTATCGCCAGCGCTACGTCGACCTGATTGTCACGCCGGAAGCGCGCGATGCGTTCAAGCTGCGCTCGCGCGCGATCGGCTACATGCGCCAGTGGCTGGAAGCGCCGCCGCGGCGCTTCATGGAAGTCGAGACCCCGATGATGCACGTGATTCCGGGCGGCGCCACCGCACGGCCGTTCGTGACCCACCACAACGCGTTGGACATCGATCTGTACCTGCGCGTTGCGCCGGAGTTGTACCTGAAGCGCCTGGTCGTCGGCGGTTTCGATCGCGTCTACGAAATCAACCGCAATTTCCGCAACGAGGGCGTATCCACGCGCCACAATCCCGAATTCACCATGCTCGAGTTGTACCAGGCCTACGCCACCTACAACGAGATCATGGACCTCACCGAAAGCCTGATCCGCGAGACGGCCAGGGAGACAACGGGCAAGACCGCACTGACCTGGGAGGGCCGCGACATCGAGTTGGGCTCACCGTTCCGGCGCTGGCGCATGGACGAGGCCGTGCTGGAGCACAATCCGGAAATCCGGCGCGACGATATCCGTGACGTTACGGCGATGCGAGCGCACTGCGCGCGGCTGAAGATTCCAACCAGGCCCGACCACGGCTGGGGCAAGCTGCTGTTTGCGCTCTTCGAGCACACGGTTGAGCACACCCTTGTGCAGCCGACCTTCATCACCGCGCACCCGACCGAGGTGTCGCCGCTGGCGCGTGCCAACGACGTCGATCCCGATGTCACCGATCGTTTCGAGCTGTTCATCGGCGGCAAGGAAATTGCCAATGGGTTCTCGGAATTGAACGATCCGGAGGATCAGGCCGCGCGTTTCCGCGCGCAGGTGGAATCCAAGGAATCGGGCGATGACGAGGCCATGCACTACGACGCCGACTATATCCGCGCGCTGGAAGTCGGCCTGCCGCCAACCGGCGGCCTCGGCGTCGGCATCGACCGGCTGGTCATGCTGTTGGCCGATGCACCCTCGATCCGGGATGTGCTCCTGTTCCCCTACATGCGACCGGAGGCTTGACTGGTCGCCGCGAAAACCGTGGCGAGCGCGGGTTCCAAACCAGTCGAGCTTATCCGTACAAGTGTTTGAAAATTTGATATTTGCACGGCAATTGTAATAGGCTGTCCGGCATGAGTTGATTCGATTCGAACCGCGTTCAGGGGCGGGCGTTCGAGCGAGGCGAGTGCGCCAACCCTTCGAGGTGCCTTACCGTGAACGTGCTCATCGTCGACGACCAGCAGTCCGCCCGCACCATGATGCGGGAGGTGGTCGAACAGATCAACCCGAGTATCAGCGTGACCGATTTCGAGGATCCGGTCGAGGCGCTGACATGGTCCGTGCGCAACAAGGTCGACCTGCTTCTGCTCGACTATCGCATGCCGGGGATGGATGGACTGGAATTCACCCGTCAGTTCCGCCATCCCATGAACAAACGCGACGTCCCGATCGTGCTGATCAGCATCGTCGGCGACGAGCCGGTGCGCAATGCCGCGCTGGATGCGGGCGTCATCGACTTTCTGGTGAAACCGGTTCGCCCGCGCGAACTCGGTGCGCGCTGCAAGAACCTGTTGCGCTTGCGCCAGCAAGGCGAGACCGTGAAGGAACGCGCGCATTCGCTCGAGCGCCAGGTGCTTGAAGGGCTGCGCGAAGTGGAGGACCGCGAGCGCGAGATGCTGTACCGGCTCGCGCGCGCCATCGAGTTCCGCGACTTCGGTACCGGCGCGCACCTCGTGCGCATGGCACGGTTTGCCGGCTTGATCGCCGAGGGGCTGTGCATGCCGGACGACGAGGTGCGCATGCTCGAACTCGCGGCGCCCTTGCACGACATCGGCAAGATCGGGGTGCCGGATGCGATCCTGCTCAAACGCGGACACCTGAGCGACGAGGAATCCGCGGTCATGCGCCGGCATCCGCAGATCGGCTACGAAATCCTGCGCGACAGCCAGAGCAAGTTCGTGCAGCTTGGTGCCACCGTTGCCTTGCGCCATCACGAACGCTGGGATGGCAGCGGCTATCCGGACGGGCAGCGCGGCGCGGAGATTCCCCAAGTGGCGCGAATCGTCGCCGTGGCCGATGTATTCGATGCGCTGATATCCGAGCGCCCTTACAAACCCGCATGGACGTGTCAGCAAGCCACGGATTACGTGCGCGCGCACAGCGGTTCGCTGTTCGATCCGGCCTGCGTCGAGTCCTTGCTCCGCAATCCGATGTCAGTCGACCAAATCTGCCAACTGCGTGCCTTGCCGTGATCGCGGACATGCGCGTCGAAAAGCGCGCTTGTCCCGCGGCCGACCCCGCTGCCGGGGTTGACGCGCGCGCTTCGCACCCGCACCATCACCGACCATGACAAGGTCAGTGGCGGAGAGCAAATGACGGACGACACCGAGCGTGCTCGCATCGAGTCGATGGTGATCGACTTCCTGGTCGAGCGATTCGAACTGCCGCGGGAGCGGTTGACGGCCGGGACGGGATTGCGCGATCTGGGCCTGGATTCCATGATCATGCTCGACGTACTCCTCGATGTCGAAGACCGATTGGGCGTCAAGATGCGTGACCTGGCGATGCCGCCGAATCCGAAGATCAGCGACATCACGGCTCTGGTGGCGCGCAATCTTGCGGCGCGCTGACCATGGCCGCGCCACGCGAGGTAGTGATTACGGGCATCGGAGTCGTTTCGCCGATCGGGATCGGCGTACCGCAATTGCTGGCGCACTTGCGCGAAAACCGGTCGGGTATCCGGCTCTGGGAAGCGCCCGAATTCGGCATGCGGCTGCCCGCAGGACGGATCGAGCAGGATTTCTCCGGCGAATTCACCAAGCTGGAACTGCCGTACCTGGATCGCTGCAGCCAAATCGCCGTGCTGGCGGCCAAGCAGGCATCTGACGACGCGGGTATTCCAAATTATCAAGCTTACGGGTTGCGGGCGGGAATGTATTTTGGTTCTGTTGGGGGAGGTGTGAGGGTCGAGCACAATTGGGTGGAGGAGTTTCATGTCGCTGGAAAGCGAGCTGCAAAACCATTTACGATCATGGCTTGCATGCTCAATTCTGCGGCTTCACAAATTTCGATTCGCCAACAGATCTTGGGCCCCGTGATGACTCATAGCAGCGCATGCTCGTCTTCGGGAGCCGCAATTGGGGATGCCTACAGGGCAATCCGTGACGGTTACTTGGATGTTGCAGTTGCCGGAGGCGCTGAGGCTTGTTTGATCCCCACATTTACCGCGTTGTGGACAAGCTTGCGTGCGCTTGCTGAGCCGCATCTCTTGGATGTCGGGCGAAGCTGTTGCCCGTTCGACAAGAAACGCAGCGGATTGGTGCTTGCGGAGGGCGCCGTTTTTTTTGTTCTTGAAGCCAGTGAATGCGCAGGCGACCGAAGTGCCGATATTTATGCACGACTGAGTGGATATGGGATTGCGTCTGATGGATACCATATCGGGTCACCGAAGGCCGAAGGGCAAATCGCAACCATGCGCGCCGCGTTGGACGATGCCAGCCTGGGGCCGTCCGATGTTGGTTATGTAAATGCGCACGCCACGGGCACGCCCGGTGGCGATGTTGTCGAGGCACGAGCCATAAAGGCTGTTTTCGGAAGCGTTCCTGTAAGTTCGACTAAAGGCATACACGGACATCTGCTCGGGGCCGCGAGTGCTCTGGAACTTGCCATTGCGACCCTTGCAGTAAATCGTTCATTTTTGCCCGCAACCGCGCACCTGGAGGAAGTCGATCCGGCCTGCGATCTGAATCACGTAGCACGCATTCCAGTCCAGAACTATCCGATACGGCACGCCATGTCGCTGTCGGCGGGTTTTGGCGGCACGAATGTTGCTTTGGTCGTTTCCGAGGACTCGGAACTGCCGACCAAATCCGGATTCGACGCGCACTGATGTGGTTACAATTCGCCCGTCACGTTGTCGTGGCTTCGAATTGGAGGATCCGCCCATGTCCGTCGTCGAGCTTGCCCCCCTCTACCAGCCGTCCCGGGTAACGACCAGCTTCCGCGCCAGCCCGCACAATACGCTGTGGGTCAGCATGGCACGCGCGAAGCCCGGCGAAGTCCAGAATTTTTCCCTGGACCTGCTCAATGAACTGGGTTCCGTGTACCGCGCCATCCGCGATGGTGGAATGACGTGGCAAGTGACCGGCCTGCCCCGGCCGCTCGACTACATCGTGCTGCGTTCGGAGAACCCCGAATATTTCAGCCTCGGCGGCGATCTGGCGCATTTTCGCGAATGTATCCGCTATGGCAACCGGCGCGGACTTCGCGATTACTCGATGCAGTGCGCGGACATGATCCACGAGTGGTCGACGAAATCGGGTCAATCGGCCACGACCATCAGCCTGGTGCAGGGGCGTGCGCTCGGTGGTGGGTTTGAGGCAGCCTTGGCATCGGACTATCTGATCGCGGAGGAGCACAGCGAGTTCGGATTCCCCGAGATCCTGTTCGGACTGTTTCCCTGTACCGGGGCCATGAGTCTGCTGGCGCGCCGCGTCGGCGTCTGGCAGGCCGAGCGGATGATGCGCAATGGCAAGATCTACACGGCGCAGGAACTGCAGCAGATGGGCATCGTCGACGAAGTCTGCCCGAAGGGGCAGGGCGCGCTCGCGGTCGAGCGTTTCATCGACAACCACCGCAAGCACGCGCCGGCACGGCTGGCGCTGCAGCGCGCGCGTACGCGCCTGGCGCCACTGAGTTACGACGAGTTGCGCAAGGTCGTCGACGAATGGGTCGATATCGCGATGGAACTGGGTGACAGCGACCTGCGCGTGATGGACATGCTAATTCAGATGCAGCGTGCCACTCCGGTTTGACGAAACCGTGTCGGCGATGGCCTGGCGCAAGGCAGCCACCGTGATGCGGGCGCAATCGCGAAGATCCGCCGCGAGGCGATCGCCGGCGGATTCGAGTTCGGCGCTCGGCATCTGCAGCATGGCGCCGGCCAGGGTTGCCAGGCGCACTGCGCCGACATTGGCGCAGACACCCTTGAGCGCGTGGGCGGCGTTGGGCACGACGGCATAGCTGCGATTGGCGAATGCGTCGTCGAGTTGCTGGCAGGCGCGGGTAATGTCGATTTCCGCCTGCGACAGGAGTCTGCCGAGGAAGCCCGAGCCGCTGTTGAGACTGCGCAATTCGTTCAATACGCCCTCGTCGAGGGCGCTCACCGGAACGATGCGCAGGGCGGGGCGCTCCAGGCGCGCCACCTCGGCGGCCGGTGACCCCACGCCCGCGGCGGGCTCGCTGTGATTGCCCAGCCCGCGCAAGCGGGCCAGCGATTGGCGCAGGTTTGTCCGGTTGACCGGTTTGAGCACGATGCCGGCCGCACCGGCTTCGAGCAGGCGCGTGGCGGTCTGCGCGGTGGCATCGGCAGTGAGGAAGATGGCAGGCGCCGGATGGGCCCGACCGAAACGGTAGGTGCGCAGTACCTGCGAACCGTCCATGTCGCCGAGATTGTAATCCAGAAGCAGCGCATCGAACGTTTCACGCGTCAGCAACTCGAGCGCGGCGATGCCGCTGTCGCATACGCTTACGTCATGGCGGTCGAGCATCAGCAGTTCACGAATCAGCGCGGCACTGGTGCGGTTGTCTTCGACGACGAGGATGCGCAAGGGCGTTGCCACCGGCGCGTCCGCATCCACCCGCGCTGGTGCGGGCAGGCGCCCGGCATCCTTCAGATCCAGTTCGAACCAGAACCGGCTGCCCTTGCCGAGTTCGCTTTCGAAACGCAGTTCGCCGCCCATGGCCTCCACGATCCTTCGCGAAAGCGCCAACCCCAGACCGGTGCCGCCGTAACGCCGATTCGGGCCTTGCTCGACCTGCACGAACGGCTGGAACAGTTTGCGGTGGAATTCTTCCGGGATGCCGATGCCGCTGTCCGCCACGGCAAAGCGCAGTCGGTATCCACTGGTGGTACGGTGGACGAGCCCTACGGACATGCGCACGCTTCCGCTCTCCGTGAACTTGATCGCGTTGCCAATAAGATTGAGCAGGATGCGGTCCAGGTGATGGCTGTCCAGGCTCACCATCGAGTCGATGGCCGGATCCAGCACTGCCTCGAACCGGATGCCCTTCTTGCGCGCCAGGGTGCCAAAGGTTTCGGTCAGGGCCTGCACCCGCTCGCGCAGATCAACCGCTGCCGGCGCCAAATGAATCTCGGAGCTGTTGTACTTCGCCTCGTCCAGCAGATCGTTGATCTCGCTGAGCAGACTGTCCGAAAGCGAAAGGATGGTTTCGGTGCGGCGGCGCACGCCGGGATCGCTGGTTTCGAGCGAAAGCAGTTCGGTGGTCGCCATGATGCCGGTAAGCGGCGTGCGCAATTCATGGCTGACCTTGGCCAGCAGATCGGACTTGGCCCTGCTCTGCAACTCGGCGTGCTCGCGCGCTTGTCGCAAGGTATCGATCAGGGTTCCGGCGTAGAGCGGAACGACGAGAATCGGCAACAGCAGGGCGGACCAGAATACGACATGCCCGTGCCAGTAGGGAGCGAAAGCCAATACCAGGGCGAAGCTTGCGATCGACGCGCCCTGGCACAAGAACATCAACGGCCGACCGGTACGGAATCCAAAACCAAGAATTGTGAAAAGATACAATCCTGAAATGACGCCTCCAAATTCCTTCGTTGATGCGATCCAGACAGTAAGAAACAGAGGGTCGGTAACGGCGCTGGCGGTGAGCAGATGTTTCAACGATGCATACTTCGACATCCATTGCGATAAAACGAATGGTGCTAAAGCGTAGATCGCGTAACTCGCAGTAAGTAGTGGGAACCACCCAGGAATTTCGTCTCGTAAGGAAAAGTACAACGCGATATCGATGAGAATGATCGGAATGGCAACGGCGACTCGAATTTTCGCCTGGGCAAGCACGATCTTCCGCAGCCCGCCTTCGGACTTGTCGACCACGCCTTCGGTCAAATTGAAGTTCATGATTTGTCCGGACTAAAGCGGTCCATTGCGGTGATCGTACCGCAGTTGCAGGCCGATGGAGTGAAACACGGTGGCTGGCAACGGCGTAGCATCGGGGGTACCGGCGTCACAACAAACGCAGCAAGAACCGCGCCATCGTCAATTGCTGGCAGCAGGGGCGCGTACTGGCAGGAAATTGCTGGATATTCGCTGGCATTTGCACGTGGCCGATGCATTTCGCCTTGGCAGGGAATTTGCTTGCTCCTGCCTCACGAGGAAAACTTCGCGCCTGGAATGCATTGGCGCACGGACTCGGGTGCCGACTACCATGAACGCAGCAACCACGGAAATTCTGCAGGAAATGCACGGAATGGACGACAAGGCCACGCCCTCCAGCGGATCACGACCGGCGCGCATGCGGATCAGTTCTGCCGCGATGTTGATCCGTGGCGGCGAAGCGTGGTCCACGGAAATCGCGGATATTTCCGCCACCGGAGTCCTGCTGGGCCGGCCGGCCGACTGGCGGGGCAAGATCGGCGACCTGTATGCCCTGGACATGATCGTCGGTGAGGAACTCAACATCCATGTCGAGGCCACGTTGGCGCGGATCACGGAACGCCATCTGGGGTTTGCCTACGCGCGCATCCCGCCGGAGAAAGAGGTGCCGTTGTGGAACCTGCTCGGCGGCTACGCGGACCGCCTCGAACCCTTCGACGATTGACCGCTAGACCGGCGCCTTGACGGGATCGCGCAGTTCCCGTCGCAGGATCTTGCCGACATTGGACTTCGGCAAGGCGTCGCGGAACTCGATGACCTTCGGCAGCTTGTAGCCGGTCAGGTTTTCCTTGCAGAACGCGCGCACCGTTTCAGCGCTCAGGTTCGGATCCTTGCGCACGACCACGACCTTGACCGCTTCGCCCGATTTCTCGTCCGGGATGCCGACCGCGGCGGCTTCGAGCACGCCGGGGCATTGTGCGACAACGTCTTCGACCTCGTTGGGATACACGTTGAAGCCGGAAACCAGGATCATGTCCTTCTTGCGGTCGACGATGTAGAAAAAGCCGTCTTCGTCCATGCGCGCGACGTCGCCGGTGTGCAACCAGCCATCGTCACCGAGCACCTGCGCGGTTTCTTCGGGGCGTTGCCAGTATCCCTTCATGACTTGCGGGCCGCGGACGCACAGCTCGCCGGTCTGGCCGGCGGGCAGCGCCTTGCCATCGTCGTCGCGGATGTTCACGTCGGTCGACGGAATCGGCAAACCGATGGAACCGTTGTATTCGGGTATGTCCAGCGGGTTCATGCAGGCGGCTGGAGAGGTTTCGGTCAGCCCGTACGCCTCCACCAGGGTCACGCCGGTCAGCTTCTTCCAGCGTTCGGCGACGCTGCGTTGCACGGCGGTGCCGCCGCCGAGCGTCAGGTGCAGGGCGGAGAAATCCACCTTCTCGAAGCCCGGTGTATTGAGCAGGCCGTTGAACAGCGTGTTGACGCCGGTGATCGCCGTCATGCGGATGCCGCGCAGGATCCTGACGAAGCCGGGCATGTCGCGCGGATTCGTCACGAGGTGGTTCAAGCCCCCGAATTTCATGAAGACCAGGCAGTTGGCGGTCAATGCAAAGATGTGGTACAGCGGGATCGCGGTGACGATGACCTCCTCGCCCTCGCGCACATCGCGGTTGATCCAGGCCGAGGCCTGCTGCATGTTGGCGACCAGATTGCCGTGCGTGAGCATGGCGCCCTTGGCCACACCCGTGGTGCCGCCGGTATATTGCAAGAACGCGATATCGTCGTTGCCAATGGGGACGTGCGGAGGCGGTACGCGCGCGCCATGCGCCAGCGCGGCGTTGAAACGCACGGCGTGGTCGATGCGATAGGCCGGAACCAGCTTCTTGACGTGCTTGAGCATCGTGTTCACGAGCATCGATTTCGGAAAACCGAGCAGGTCGCCAAGACCGGTGGTGATGACGTGTCGGCATGGCGTGTCGTGCAGCACTTCGGCCAGGGTTGCGGCAAAGTTGTCGAGCACCACGATTGCACTTACCCCGGCATCGTGCAGTTGGTGGCGCAGTTCGCGTGCGGTGTACAGCGGGTTGGTATTGACGACCGTGAGTCCGGCGCGCAGCACGCCGAAAATCGCCACGGGATACTGCAACACGTTCGGCAACATGATCGCAACGCGGTCACCGCGCTGCAGCTTGAGGACATTGAGCAGGTAGGACGCGAAGGCGCGGCTGAGCCGATCGACATCCGCGTAGGTCAGCGTGCGGCCCATGTTGGCGAACGCGGGCCGGTGGGCGAAACGCTCACAGGACGTTGCGAGTACCTGGGCGATGGAGCGGTATTCGTCCATGTCGATCTTCGTGGGCACGCCGGCCGGATAGTTGGCCAGCCAGGGGCGTTCGGGATCATTCATGGCGCGGCAGTCCTGCGCGGAGGCGATTGGCCGATTTCAACACAGGGCGGGAAAGCACGGCAAGCTGCATTGCGGTGTGCGCCACAGGGGCGCACCATGTACGCATGCGATGGCGATTGGCCCTGATCGCGGTGGTGCTGCTGGCGGGTTGCGGGCGTGAGCCCGACGCGCAGCGCATCCGCGCAACCATCACGGCGATGCAGGCCGCGCTCGAAGCGCGCGATCCGCGCGGCTTCATGCGCCATGTCAGCGGCGATTTCGCCGGCAACGACGGACAAGTCGATCGCGACGCCCTGCACAACCTGCTGCGTGCGGACGTGCTGCGCAACGAATCGGTCGGCGTGACGCTCGGGCCCATCGACGTGGACGTGCAAGGCAACCGCGCGAGCGTGCACGTGACCGCAACCGTGACCGGCGGCGCGGGTGGCTGGCTGCCCGAGCGCGCTTCGATCTACTCGATCACCAGCGGCTGGAAGCGCGAAGGCGCCGACTGGCGCTGCGATAACGCTTCGTGGGAAGAAAAGCTTTAGCCCCTCTTCCGCAAGGGGAGGAGGGGAAACGCCTCACGCCGCCTTTGCGCCACCCGCCAGCTGGCGCAGCACGTACTGGAGGATGCCGCCGTGCCGGTAGTACTCGACCTCGCGCGGAGTGAGCAGCAAGACCTTGGCCTTGAATTTCTTCTCGCCAGACGAACCCTTTGCGACGATGTCGACTTGCTTCGCGGTGCCGTCGTTGAGACCGTTGATATCGAACACCTCATCACCCTTCAGTCCAATGCTTTGGGCATTTTCGCCCGCAAGGAACTGCAAGGGCAGCACACCCATGCCGACGAGGTTGGAGCGGTGGATGCGCTCGAAGCTTTCCGCGATCACCGCCTTGACACCCAGCAGCAGCGTACCCTTGGCCGCCCAGTCGCGCGAGGAGCCGGTGCCGTATTCCTTGCCGGCGATGACCACCAGCGGCACGTTGTCCTTCTTGTACAGCATCGCCGCGTCGTAAATCGGCAGCTTTTCCCGACCGGGGAAATGCAGCGTATTGCCGCCTTCCTCGCCGCCGAGCATCAGGTTCTTGATGCGGATGTTGGCGAAAGTGCCGCGCACCATCACGTCATCGTTGCCGCGGCGCGAGCCGTAGGAATTGAAGTCCGACTTGGTCACGCCGCGCGCCTGCAGGAACTGGCCGGCGGGCGATGTCGCCTTGATGCTGCCGGCCGGCGAGATGTGGTCGGTGGTGATCGAATCGCCGAACAGGCCGAGGCAGCGTGCGCCGTGGATGTCGGCGATGCGGCCGGGCTGCATGGTCATGCCGTCGAAATACGGCGGATTCTTGATGTACGTGGACTTGGCGTCCCAAGCGTAGCGTTCGCCTTGCGGCGCGTCGATGCCGTTCCAGCGCGCGTCGCCCTTGAAGACATCGGCGTATTCGTGCGCAAACATGTCGGAGTTGACCGAGCGTGTGACGAGTTCGGCGATTTCCCGGTTGCTTGGCCAGATGTCGCGCAGATAGACGTCCCTGCCGTCGCTGTCCTTGCCCAGCGGATCCTTCGTCATGTCGATGTCGATCGTGCCGGCGATCGCGAACGCCACCACCAGCGGCGGCGAGGCGAGGTAATTCATCTTGACCTCGGCGTGGATGCGACCCTCGAAGTTGCGATTGCCCGACAGCACCGCCGCGACGGCGTAGTTGTGTTCGGCGATCATCCGGCTGACGTCCTCGGGTAAGGGGCCCGAGTTGCCGATGCAGGTGGTGCAACCGTAGCCCACGAGATAGAAACCGAGCTTGTCCAGATCCTCGAGCAAGCCGGTCTTGTTCAGGTAATCGGTGACGACCTTGGAGCCGGGCGCGAGCGAGGTCTTGACCCACGGCTTGGGTTTCAGGCCGCGGGCAGCGGCCTTGCGCGCGAGCAGGCCCGCGCCGATCATGACGGCCGGGTTGGAAGTGTTCGTGCACGAGGTGATCGCCGCGATCACCACCGAGCCGTCGCCCAGCGCGCAGCGGCCTTCGTCCGGGCAGGCATCGGGTGCCGGCCGGTGCTGGCTCGCCTCGGTTCCCACGGCGGTACTGCCGCCTTCGTTGAAAAAACGCTGCTTCTGCTTGTCGATCGTGCCATTGGCCGCACCCAGTGCCAGCATTGCGCCCCGGTAACTCTCGCGCATGCCGGCAAGGGCCACGCGGTCCTGCGGGCGCTTGGGCCCGGCGAGCGAGGGTTTCACCTCGGCCAGATCGAGCTCGACGACGGAACTGAATTCGGGCACCGGGGATTGGTCGTCGTGCCACAGGCCCTGGGCGCGGGCATAGGTCTCGATCAACCGGATTTGCCCGGCATCGCGGTTGGACAGGTGCAGGTACTTGATCGATTCGGCATCGATCGGGCAGATCGCGCAGGTCGCGCCATATTCGGGCGCCATGTTGCCGAGCGTGGCGCGATCGGCCACCGGCAGGTGCTGCAGGCCCGGGCCGAAGAATTCGACGAACTTGCCCACGACGCCGTGCTTGCGCAGCATCTGCGCGACGGTGAGCACGAGGTCGGTCGCGGTCGAGCCCTCCGGCAGCTTGCCGGAGAGCTTGAAGCCGACCACTTGCGGAATCAGCATCGACGAGCCCTGGCCCAGCATCGCGGCCTCGGCTTCGATGCCGCCGACGCCCCAGCCGAGGATGCCGAGGCCGTTGACCATCGTGGTGTGCGAATCGGTGCCGAACAGGGTATCCGGAAACGCCCAGGTCTGGCCGTCGACCTCGCGCGTCATCACCACGCGCGAGAGGTATTCGAGGTTCACCTGATGCACGATGCCGGTCGAGGGCGGCACGACGCGAAAGTCCTGCAGCGCCTTCTGGCCCCAGCGCAGGAACGCATAGCGCTCGTGGTTGCGCTGGAACTCGATTTCCGCGTTGCGCGCCAGCGCATCGGCCATGCCGAACACATCGACCTGCACGGAGTGGTCAATCACCAGTTCGCACGGTGCTTGCGGATTGATCTTCCTGGCGTCGCCGCCCAGACGCACCATCGCGTCGCGCATGGCGGCAAGGTCGACCACGCAGGGCACGCCGGTGAAGTCCTGCAGGATCACGCGCGCGGGCAAAAAGGAGATTTCCGTGTCCGTGGCCGCTTTCGGATCCCAGTTCGCCAGAGCCTGGATCTGCGCGGCCGTCACCTCGCTGCCATCCTCGTTGCGCAGCAGGTTTTCGAGCAAGATCTTGATCGAATAGGGCAGGCGACTGAGGTTGAAACGTTCGCCGAGTTTGGCGAGGCTGGCGATCTGGTAACGTTTGCCGTCGACTTCGAGGTTTGCGCGGGTCGAGAACGAGTCGGTCATGGCGGGCTCCTTGCTGGATTCTTCGGCCGTATCGGCCGCAGGAAGCCTTAAATTATACGCCAAGACACTTATCCAGAGTCCGCCTCTCCCGCTGACGGGAGAGGCCGGCGCGAAGCGTCGGGTGAGGGTGGCTATTTCATCAAACCAATTTTGCGCGCGGCATCGGTGAGTGCGGGAATATTGCCTTCGTCCGGCCAGCCGACGACTTTTGCCGCAACCTTGCCATCCTTGACGAAATAGAACGTAGGCGTGGCCCAGGAATCGACCAACGGCCATTCCGAGGCTTTGTAGGCCATGCTCATCTGGAAATCGGGATGCTCGCCGTTCCAACGTTCGAAGCGATCGAAATCCTTGGCGACATAGCCGTCTTGGGGAGCCACCCATTGCGCGTGATGTGCAAACACTTCCTTCATTGCCGGATTCGCTTCGAGATCGCGGACGGCATTGCGCGTGAAATGGCAGCCAGGGCTTCCTGCCACAAAGATGTATGCCAAAGCGGGTATAGCAACCGAGTGATGAATCAATTTATGGTTGCCTGCCTCTACCGACAGCACTGTCTGCGCACCCGCCTGAAGATTTGGAGCATCTTCTATCACCGGCAATGCGACGAGGCTACTTGATGGATGTGCGGCGGCAAACGAGCGCGCTCGTTCGAAGTCCCTGACGTCGACCAAGGCGCGGTATAGATCCGCATAGTCGGCGTTCGTGGCTTTGCCGAATTTGTCCAGGCGCTTCAAGTCGGCAGACATGTCCCGGATGAAATCCGCTTGTTGGCTGTAAAATTCGGCAATGTTCGCTGCACGAAAGAGCAATTCCGTGTCGTCAGGGTCGAATCGTTCGGATGTGAACGCATGATGCAACGACGAGAACAATTGCGTATATCGAAGTGCGATGGCATTACCAAATGCAGCATCATTCAGGCCGTGCCGGCTTCTTTGCGCCGAATCAAGCAGGTCGTATCGTTCCCGAATCGAGAGGTCGCCGATCTGCGCTGCAAGCACGCTTTCAATGCAAGCCAGTGCTAGCAACAATCCCACACACTTGAACCGAATGTTGGGGTATGGCCATCGAGTACGCATTGAAGGGCTCCAAATGCCACGTTGTGCCCTGCGCTCAGGGCACAACGTCTGGTGAGCCGGCGTAGTCAGCAGTTGCTGGTGCAAATTGAGCCCACTGATTTTACGCAAGTATGCGGATTATTTGAATCGCACTTGTAGTCATCGTGGTCTTCACCAAGACCAATCGGCCACCACGAATCCGCGGTGAGCGTCCGATCAATTGGCGCCACAATTCTAGCGTGTTTCATGAAACCGGTATCGCGCTGTACGCCGAACAGCGCCAGCACTTGGTATATCTGACTTGGGCTAAGTTCTTGTTCGAGGTCTCGCCGATCAAAACTGGTAATGCCATTCTCATTGAATTGCAAACTCGCAAGGAAGTGCCGCAATGACGCTGGTGTCAAAGCATCTAACGGAGACTGCGTAGAGTGCCTAGAGCGTAGGTAGTTTCGCAGGTCTGCGCGGGACTTGATTGGTGCCATCGCAAGATCGACTGCGTTGCGTGCGGCTTCATTTTCGTGCAGGTAAGTTACCACCGTATCTACAGATACCGAATCCAGATCATTTTGGGCATCTGCTGCCCGAACTGGTGATGCAAACAAGCATACTGCGAGTGCACAAGAAAAAACGGACAATTTCAACATCATGATCTCCATTTCGTTGTCGTCCCCTGCCGTCTGATGCTATTTCAAAAATTGGGGGGGGCGTCAACTAGCGCTAGTGGCCACCGATCGCGCACGCTGCCAGCAGACCGCGTGCGAGCATGGCGTACTGGCGGCGGCGGAACATCAGGCTCCACTGGTTGCCGCCGAGCTGGCGCCACAGCACGGCGGCGCGCACGGCGGCCATGAGCAGGGCGCGGATGCGGTCGACCTGCGCCGATTGCTGCAGGTAGGCCGGATTGCCTTCGACCAGGATGCGCGGTTGCAGGCGCGAGAGTGTGTTGGCATACAGCTCGGCAAGGCGTCCGCCGGGGTCGAGGTTTCCGGATTCGACTTGCGCAAGCAGGGGGCGCATGGCGTCGATGCCGCCGCGCAGGGCAGACAGCGCCGCGTTGTTGCGCATGAGCGTACGTTCCAGGCGCAGCACCTGCACCGCCATGCGCGTGAGCGCAAGATCGCGCTTGCCGCTTTCGTCGAGTTGCGAGACGAGTGTTTCCAGGCCGAGGCGCAAATTGCCGACGCCAGCATAGACATCGGCGGGGCTGTCCGCGTCGATGCGCAATACGCTGGCCAGGCTTGCGCGAGCAGTCTGGGCGTCGCAGCTGCCGCGCTGGGCGATGGCACGCACGAGTGCCAGGGCCTGGAACAGGCCGGCCAGTGCGATGACGCGGCCTTCCCTCATGAAGACAGCCCTCCGAACGGCGCATTCGTGGCGTCGATCACGCCGCCGCCAAGACACTCCTCGTCGCGGTAGAACACCACGGATTGTCCCGGCGTCACCGCGCGCTGCGCGCTGTCGAATTCCACCATGCAGCCATCATCG
>JAFEFP010000303.1 GCA_018240545.1 Pseudomonadota bacterium
ATGCGCAGGTAAGCCCGCAGGACGAAAGCACGCCGCTGCGCCCGACCGACGCCTATGGCGTCACCAAGGCAGCGGGGATGATGCTGGCGGACTACTATCGTCGCGTCCATGGCCTGTTTGTTTCCTGCGGCATCCTGTTCAATCACGAGTCGCCGCTGCGCGGTCCGCAGTTCGTGTCACGCCGCATAGTCGATGGTCTGATGGCACTGAAGGATGGGCGCGCGTCCAGCTTTGAAGTCGGTACGCTCGACTCTCGTGTGGATTGGGGTTATGCGCCCGACTACACGCGAGCCATGCAGCTGTCGCTCGATGCAACGAGTCCCGGGGATTTCGTAATCGCTAGTGGCGTTATGCACAGTGTCCGCGATCTCGTGGTTGCCGCGGCCCGCCATCTGTCAATCGATTGGAAGGGCAAGGTGATCGAGACGTCGGCGATCTTGCAGCGAGACGCGCAGGAACTGTGTGGCGATACCTCGCGTCTGCGTGCGGAAACCGGCTGGCAGCCGCAAGTAGATTTCGACGGCATGGTGCGCATCCTGGTTGATGCAGCATTGGCACGGGCAGAGGGAAGCTAGCCGATGGATTTCGATAGTCCGGTCGCCATAGCGCGAATCGCTCAGACTGACAAATCGGCGGGCGAACGCGGATACGAAGGACTCAGTATCTTCGACCAAATACTTCTGCAAGAAGGCGCTTGCGGAACCACAGGAAAGGCAATGCGTTCGTCAGGCTCCACGTCAAAACGGTGATCCACGGAAACCATTCGATTCCAAATGTCGCGGCCATCCATGCTTTGCCACTGAAGCAAAGAACTGCGAAACTTGACGCCACAATCACCTGAAAACGCATGACACTAGCTGCGTTGAGTAGGGTCGAGGTGGCGGTGCCTACTCCTTCCAGCAAGCTCCACACGGCGAAACCGACTAACAAAACAGACCCGACAGCAAGGTCGCGATGCAGCCAGAAATTGCTGATCCATCCGAACCCTGTGGCGAACACCACGCCCAGGACACTGGCGATGCACGCCGCCATCAGCACCGATCGCTTCAGCGTTTTTACTACCCATTCATGGTGCCCGGTGGCGAGTGCGTGTCGGTACGTGGGCCACAGCGGCGCCCACACCAGGCTCAGGCCAAGCGGAATGACCGAAAACAATCGTTGCACGATGGCGTAGGTACCCGCCTGCGTCGGGTCGCGCAAAGCCGAGATCAGCGGCAAGTCCGACGAAAATGCGAGTGCGGCTGCCAGCTGCATCACAAAAAACAGTATGCCTTCCTTGCGGATCTGCGTGGCAATATCCGCGCGTCGCGGCTGGTGGGCAGGCACTTGCAGGGTTGGGTCGCGGCGCAGCGACAACGCGTTTCCGGCCGAAGCCAGAAGCGGCGTGCCGACGGCAGCCAGCGTGAGTAACGGCAACGATGCGTGGGCAAGCGCGAATGCGACAACGGCGGCGAGGGTGAGCAGCTGACCTGCGGCTTGCCAGCGAAAGGCGCGCTCACCGCGGCCCAGTCCGAGCTGGACCCGATTGGCCAAGTTGAGGGGCACTGCCAGAACGATCGAGAAGAGCACGAAAGCAGTTGCGTTGCGAGAATCCGCCGCCATGATCGCGGGCAGACCGAGCAGGCGATGCCATGGAACCAGTGGCATTGCAGCCAGCACCACCAGGGCGAGACATACGGCCACCCTCGCCAGCGTACGTCGGCTTTCACGCAGAATGATGGCGACTTCGTCTGCGGCACCGCGCCCGCGTGCGGCCGCAACGAGGTTCATCGTGCCGTTGCCGAAGCCGAAGTCGAGGAAGCCGGCGAAGTACACCAACGAGGTGAGAGTTGCCCAGGCGCCGAACTCCTCGGGACCGAGCGCGTGCAGGACGAAGGGGATGCAGATGAACAGGTTGGCTGCGGCAGTCAGCTTGGCCACCAGTGACCACACGGCGGTATTCGCGATCGTGCGCCCACGATCACCCATCATGGACGAAAGGTAAGGATGGACGAATCTGCGCAACGTGCGGACCGCCATTAGAGCGGCTCGGTCAGACCGGTTACGACATTGACGACGGGCATGCCACGGATGGATGACTGGCGCTGTTCGAAGGACAGGAAATCCAGTCGTTTTGCCTGGTTGCGACTTGATCGAAAGTTGGGCCGCACAAAGGCGCGGGCAACCGGCACTTCGACCAAACCTTCGCCCAACAGATCCCGGCGCAGGAAGTAGGTATTATTGCCCGCGCTATTGCTGCCGATGAGGGCGTATCCCTTGCGCGCAGCCAGATGAGTGAGCGCCGCCAGCGAGGCGCCGGCATATTGCCCGGAATAGTGCGCGCTGAACCGCCGAAAGTCCGCTGCGTATGGAATCGTGATTGCTCTCTCGTCGCCGAAGACGGCACTGTATTCCATGATCACGACGCCCGGTGATATGCACTTTATGGCGTCCCACAACCAGTAGTCGTTGCCGTCGACGTCAATGTGTAGCAGCCCGACCGGCTCGTTGCCTGCCCATTCGGCGATCAGTCCATCCACGTTTTCGCAGGTCACAAAGCACGGCAGCGCGGTCAGGTTGTAGCGCCAAAACCACCGGCGTCTGCGCAACCGGGCGATGTTGGAGGAAGAGCCATCCATCACCAATCCAGACCAATTGCGGCTGACCATCAGGAAGCGCGTGTTGGATTCCGAATAGTCCTCGACCCCGAATTCGACGAAGCGTTTGGGCAGCGAGGGCAAGCGCGCGATCAACCATTGGATGATGCCATCATCGCCGAATTGCGAATGGACGCGGAATTCTACTTGACGTAGGTCGGCAACACTTTCTAGTGCGGCCGTTTGATTGGCGAGAAGCATGCCAAGCAATTCTCGCGAGTGATCATGCGCTTCGGTACCCTGTACCCAATCGCGCATCAATCGATACAGGGTAATGATCGGGTCGCGAATCATGATTTGCTCTGTTCACGTGCCAGACGGCGGATGGACTGGGCACTGCTGATCCCGAACGTTGTGATTGACTCGTCGCCACCGAGTCTCGCAGCCCGATTTCTCCGAAATGTCGAGCGTCGGCGATTCACGCACGACGCAGAAATCTTGATGCCGCTGCTATTCATGGTTTTTCGAAGTGCGAAAACCGGCAGAATGCGTCAGAGCATCGCGTTTGGCGAGTTCAAGATCCGAAGCCATCATTTCGTGAACCAGTTCTTCGAAACCAATGGTGGCGCTCCAACCGAGCTTGGTGCGTGCTTTGCTGGCATCACCGAGCAAGACCTCAACTTCGGCCGGCCGGAAATAGCGCGGATCGACAACGACGATGTGCTTGCCGGGTCGAATTGCCGATTCCGTGGGGGCCTTGGCTACGACGCCGTGCTCGTTGGCGCCACTACCCATCCATTCGATTGAAATTCCAAGTTCCTCGGCGGCGCGTCCGACGAAATCGCGAACCGAATGCTGCACGCCGGTGGCAATGACGAAGTCCTCGGCTGTTGGCTGTTGCAGCATCCGCCATTGCGCTTCGACGAAATCCCGTGCATGGCCCCAGTCGCGGCGGGCATTGAGATTGCCCAGGTACAGGCAATCCTGCAGGCCGAGGTGGATGCGTGCCAGCGCGCGCGTGATCTTGCGCGTGACGAAGGTCTCGCCGCGCAACGGCGATTCGTGGTTGAACAGGATGCCGTTGCACGCAAACAGGCCATAGGACTCGCGGTAGTTCTGCGTGATCCAGTAGGCATAGAGTTTGGCGACGCCATAGGGCGAACGTGGATGAAACGGCGTGGTTTCACGTTGCGGCGTCTCGCTGACCTTGCCAAACAGCTCGGATGTGGAGGCCTGGTAGAAACGCGTCTTGCCTTGAAGGCCGAGAATCCGGATTGCTTCCAGCAAGCGCAAGGTACCCAGGGCGTCGGCATTGGCCGTGTATTCCGGGGTCTCGAAGGAAACCTGCACGTGGCTCTGTGCGCCGAGGTTGTAGATCTCGTCGGGCTGCACCTGCTGGACGATGCGGATCAGATTCGTGGCATCGGTCAGGTCCCCATAATGCAGATAGAAGCGAACGTTGGCATCGTGCGGGTCCTGGTACAGATGATCGATGCGTTCGGTGTTGAACGACGACGCGCGGCGCTTGATGCCATGGACTTCGTAGCCCTTGCCGAGCAGGAGCTCGGCCAGATAGGCACCGTCTTGCCCGGTGATTCCGGAAATCAGCGCGCGTTTCACCGGGCTATCCCGAGCTCGGACCAGCGTCGAATGGTATTCATGCCGTCCTTTTAAGCCATGCCGGCGCGCTTGTCACGTGCGGACATCCGGGCGTGGGCACACCGCTTGCGATCGTGTGTCCGCATCCGCGCACGCTTTGGCAATGCCGCGCCTGCACTAATCCGCCAGCTTGCGCATCGTCCAGAAATCGTCCGACAGGTCGCGGTCGGCGAGGTAGGCGTAGGGCATGGTGCAATGGCCGTGCTTGCCCCAGCCTGCGCCCCAGGAATTGCGCACGATGAAGCGCCTGGCCGCATCGTCGTAACCGACCGCGCACATCGCGTGGCCGCCGAGCGCGCGTTCGTTCTTCTTCGGCATCGGCACGGTGCCGGTATTGGCCACCGCATCCGACTCGAAGCTTTCGTAGACGGTGAAGCCGAACACGAACGGATACCCGTCCGCAAGGCAGGCGCGCATTTCCTGCGTGGTGGCAAGGCGCTGGTAGCTGGAAATGGTGTGCTGCGCTGCCTGTGTGTAACACGCCGGCTTCGGTTTGATGGCGAACTTCTTGATCACGTAAGGCCAGAGTTTTTCGTCGCACACGCCCTGCTTGGCCAGCGTCTTGATGCCGTCGCGCAGCATGGCGCCGGAATCCTGCTTCACGCTGTGCTCGATCACGCGCTCGTTGTAGTAGATGAACAGCCGCGACAGGTCGACCAGGGGCTGCTCCTGCTTGCGCTCGAGGAATTCCAGCGCGCCCGCCAGCGCGTTGGCGGTGCAACTGCCGAGCTGGCCCTGGTCCTCGATGGCCGAACATTGCGCGCGCAGATCCACCCTGGCCGGCAGTTTCTTCGGCACCGCATGCACCTTCGCATACAGGTGATCGCGCTGGTCGGGCAGGTCGGGAATCCAGCCGTACCCGGAGGGGTTGCGGATGGTGGGGACGGACTTCTTGCTGCTCATGGCGGTGGGCTCCCGGCGATCGGATCGGGGCTGTCCGGCCGATCGAAACGCTTCATGGCGCCGGGCCGTCGTTGCGCGAATCGCGGATGCGGCTGGATTCCCGCTGGCGTACGCGCCATTCGATGCGCTCGAGCAGGCGCCGGTTGGTCGCCATCAGGTCGGCGAGGAAGCCGAGCGCGAACAGCAGGAACCCGAGGATGACCGCGAGCGCGGCGAAGACCACGGATTGCACGTGGCCGGTGCCGTCGCCGGCAAGATAGTAGACGACGAAGCGGATGCCGGCGGCGAGGCCGACCGCGGTGAAGGCGCCGCCGAGCAGCCAGAAGAACAGCATCGGCCGGTAGGTGGCGAAGATGCGCACGATGGTGGCGAGCGAGCGCAGCACGTAGCTGAAATTGCTCTTGACCAGGCGCGAGGGGCGCAGGTCCGGATTGGTGCGCACCGGCACCGAGATCACGCGCATGTTGCTGGTGCCGGCCTGGATGATGGTCTCCAGCGTGTAGGTGTACGCATTGAACACGTTCAGGCGCAGCGCCACGTCGCGGGTCATGGCGCGGAATCCGCTCGGCGCGTCGGCGACGCGCGTGCGCGAGGCCAGGCGCACCACGCGGCTGCCGAGCTTCTGCAGCCAGCGCTTGAGCGGCGAAAAATGCCGCGTGGCATCGATCGGGCGCGCGCCGATCACGAATTCGGCGCGGCCCTCGACGATGGGCTGGACCAGGGTCGCGATGTCGCGCGCATCGTACTGGTTGTCCGCGTCGGTGTTGACGATGATGTCCGCGCCGCGCGCGAGCGCCGCGTCCAGGCCGGTCATGAACGCGGTGGCGAGGCCGCGATGGGTCGGATGGCGCACCACGTGGTCGGCGCCCAGTTGGCGCGCCACCGCTGCGGTGGCGTCGTCCGAGCCATCGTCGATCACCAGCCATTCCACGCCATCACAGCCGGGCACGGCGCGCGGCAGCGCGGCCAGCGTCACCGGCAGCGCGTCGGCTTCGTTGAAGCAGGGAATCTGGATGATCAGCTTCACCGCGGGCGTCGTCGTAGGTGGGATTGCCGAAGTCTACCGGGTTGACGGTGTGCCGGGTATCGGTTCGGCCTGAGCTGCCGCCGCTTGCGCTTGCAGCGTGGCGATGTCCTTGTCCAGCGCCCCGAGCCGGTTGAGCTTTTGCAAGGCGTCCATCTCCGGCGCGATCTTGTCGAACTGGCGCGTGGAGACCAGCAGGCGGATCAGGTTCTCGCGATACACCGGATTGGCCGGCGCGGTGGCAACCACCTCGCGCGATACGCGCTCGGCCAGCGCGACGTCGTGCAGTTCGCGCAACGCAAAGTCGGCATACGCGGACATCAGGTTGAGGTTGCCTTCGGAGCGCTGCAAGCCGGCGACGAACGTATCGAGCAATTGCTGTCTCTGCAGGGGGCAATCGCCGTCCTGCTGGCACTTGAACAGGAAGATGATCGCGGCGATGTCCGATTGCGAGGGCGCGCGATTGTGCAGTTTCTCGACGATCGCCTGCCACCAGCGCGGATCGATGGCCCGGTGCGCGCGACCGTTGATGTAGATCAGCGCCTGCAACGCGGTGATGCCGCTGTCCGGCTGGTAGGCGTTGCGCTCCAGGATTTTCGCCGCCTCGTCGAGCAGCGGCGAGGTTTCGTCCTTGCCGGCGGCAATGATCAGGGTGCGCGCGAGATCGTATTGCGCGCGCTGCGAATGCGGGCGCTTGAGCGCCTCGGCATAGGCAAGGCGCACCGGATTGGACCATTCCTCGGCGCGCAGCAACGTGGTGAAGGCGAAGAAGGCGATGAATCCCGTCGCGAGCAGCGTTCTTGCCAACGGCAGGCGCAAACCCGGTTCGAGCGCGATCAGCGATGCCGCGGCGAGCAGCAATCCGGCGGACGGGAAGTAATTGCGGTGTTCGAACACGAGTTCGAGCGGGATGATCGTCGCGGTCATCGAGTGGCCGGCGAAGAACCACGCGATGCCGAGGCAGAACAGCGGCCGCGCCTTGCGTTGCCACAGCGCGCTGCCCAGCAGCGCCAGCAGGGCGAGGATCGCCAGCAACGTCGTCGGCGGGTCCAGCAGGCCGCGGGACAGCGGCAGATCGTCGTGGTAGAACGTGAGCGAATTGAGGTTCGGCAGCAGCGTCCAGCCGATGTAATCGCACAGCACGCGCGCTTCGGTGAGCAGGCGCTGCCAGGTGGTGAAATTGCGGTAGCCGGATACGCCGTGGAAGAGGCGCGGCGCGATCCAGACCAGGCCCGCGATCATGGGCACGACGAGCAAGGCCAGGTGCACGCGGATGGCGGGTTTGCACCAGCGTCCATCGCGATTGCGGAATCCGGTGACCGCGAACTCCGCACAGGCCGTGAACAGCGGCAGCAACGCCGCATCTTCCTTGGCGGTGAGGCCCAGCGCGGTGCATGCGGCGATGCTGATCCAGAGCATGGCGCCTTTGCCCTGGTCGACCCATTGACGGCGCCGCGCGTGCAGATACCACCACAGGCCGAGGAACACGAACAGGTTGGCCAATGCCTCCATGCGTTGCGACACGTAGGCGACGCCGGTGAGGTTGATCGGCAGCAGCAGCCACGCGCCGGCGATGGCGGCGGCGACCAGGTTCTTGTTTGCGCTCGACGAGCGAACCGTCGCGTTCAACCGGAACAGCTCGCGCAGCAGCGCGAACAGCAGCAGTCCGTTGCACAGGTGGATGGCGAGGTTGGTGAGCTTGGGCCAGAACGGATCGATGCCGGTGAAATACCAGTTCGCGGCGAACGTGAGCGCGCTCAGCGGCCGGCACAACAGGTTGATGCTGCACTGCGATGTCGCCGCGCGCATCCATTCGCCCGGCTGCAGCGAATCGACGTGGATATCGGGGTTCTGCGCGTAGTAAATGCCGTCGTCGAACAGGTAGCCGCCGCGCAGCGACGGCCAATAGGCAACGACGGCGAGCGCCATCAGGGCGACGAGCAGCAGCCAGGCGCGCTGCGGGGAGGCGCTTGTCATGGCCGGGGTTTCCCGTCGGCAGCGGCTTGGGTTGCCGCATCCTCCTGCAGGGACTTGCGCAGGTGCGCGATTTCGTTGTGCCAGTAGCCCTGGCGTTGCAGCAGCCAGGCGTGCACGGTCGCCATCGACCAGCCGCCTTGCAGGGCGCCGGGTTTCCAGACCGACTCGAGGTGATCGAGTTCGGCCAGGCCCAGTGCCGGATAGCCGGCGGCGCCGAGTTGGGCCGCCTGATGCAGGCCGGCGGCGGGATCCGGCTTGGCATCCAGTGCCGCGTTGAAATGACGCAGGGCCGCTTGCGGGTCGTGCTGCGTCAGCGCGAGGCTGCCGCGCAGGCTGAGGTTGTCTTGCATGCGCCCGGGGCTGGTGCGATCGGCATTCGCGGCCGCGGCGTCGAGCAGGCGCCGGATGGCCGCTGCGTCGAGGCCGGCGCAGGGATTGCCGGACGAGAGTTTCCCGATCGCTTCGCTGAACCAGGTGTAGCCCAGTTGCCCGACGATGCGGGCGTGGCGCAGCGCGCGGTCGGCGCGCTCGATGTCGGCGGCGGCAACGTTGCCCAGGTCGCATTCGGCGCCGATGAGGTTGAGCGCGATCTGCAGGTCGGAATCGGGCGTGACCGGAATCGCGCGCAGGCGCGCGACCGCCTGCGCGGCGAGGCCGTTGGCGCGTTCGATCTGCGCGGCGTAGGCTTGCGCGCGCGGCGAGGCGGGATTTTTTTCCGCCCACATCTGCGCCTGCTGGCGGACATTGCCCCACAGGTCGGCGCGCAGGTACGTCATGCCGGCGAGCAGCAGCGGCAACAGCACGAGCAACCCGCGCCGGACCGGCATGGCCGCGCCGCGGCCCGTGAGCCAGAGCGCCAGCGGCCAGAACATCAGCATCGCGGGCAGGTAATTGCGGTGCTCGTAATACAGCTCCAGCGGAATCACGGTCGATTCCAGCAGTTGCCCCGCAAAATAAAACCCGATCGCCAACGCCAGCGCCGGCGCGCGTCGGCGTACGGCGATCGCGAGGATGAGCAGCGCGACAAGAAACGCGATGGTCGCGAGCGTGCCCGGCGGAGTCAACCAGCCGTGCGATATCGGGAATGCATCGTTGAACAGGCCGGCCGTGTAGGGATGCGGCAGCCACAGCAGGCCGAGGTATTCGCACACGATGCGTGCTTCGCTGAGCAGGCGTTCGCCGAACGTCCACGGCCGGAACGCGGGCACGCCATCCGTGGCGAAATCCACCCCTTGTTTGGCGAGCCAGAGGATGACGACGACGCTGGGCAGCACCAGCACGACGCGGCGCATCCAGGCGAATCGCCGGCGCAGGCGCGCCTCGGCAAGCGGCAGCGCGCGCGCCAGCACGAGGCCGTCGACGAGCCAGCACAGCAGGGGCAGCAGGATGCCGTTGGCCTTGCTGGCCAGGCCCAGGGCGGTGCAGGCCGCGATGGAAATCGCACCCAGCCAGACGCCGGCGGCGCGGCCACTGCATGCCAGTTCGCGGCCCTTGCACCAGCCGATCAGGCCGAGCAGGACGAACGTCGCCGGCAGCATGGCCTCGCGCTGCACGACATAGAGCGTGGTCGACACGAACAGCGGATGCAGCAGCCACAGCGCCGCGCCGAGCGCGGCCGCCGCGTCCACGCGCCCGGAGGAGCCGTGCAAGGCCCGGCCGAGTCGCCGCAACAACAACGCCAGCAGCACGCCGTTGAGCAGGTGCAGGACCAGGCTGGTGCGCTTGAACGGAAAGGGATCGGCGGGCCAGTCGCGGGCGTCGATCAGGAAGGTAAGCAGGGTCAGCGGGCGCCCGGTGGGATCGGCGGCACCGGATGTGATGTAGCGCCAGAACGCGGTCGCGTTGTCGATCGGGCCGAAATTTCCCAGTGCCGGCAGGTTGGCGTAATCGTCGAACAGGAAAACGCCATGCAGGCCGGGATGGTAGGCGAGTACGGCGATGACGATCGCACAAGCGAGTGCAAGCCAGAACGCGCCGCGCCAGACCGTACCTCGGGGCGATTTCACGCGTGCGGGCACGGTCGGATCATGCATCAAGCATAGGCGATCGCACACCCGCCTTGCCAGCCAAAAAAGAAGGGCCGCGTGTGCGGCCCTTCGGTGTTGCACTGCCCTTGGATATCAACGGCAGGAAGTCGGCAGGTATTTCGACGCGATATTGGAGGACTTGCAACGCCACGCGACGGAACCGCCGCCACTGCTGTAGGACGAGAACAGCAGCGTGTCGCCGCTGATCTTCGCATTGGCCTTGAGGCCGTATGTGACGGTAATGACGCCAGCGGTCGTTGCGACATTCACCCCGGTGACGTAGCTGCCAATGATCGATGTGGCCGCCGCCAGACCAGCCGAGCCGTTGCTGCTCGGCCACGTGCCGCGGTTGCTGTAGAACTCGGCCATGGCGGTCTTGGAGCCGTCGGCCAGCACCGAACCTTCCGACACCTGCGAACGGATCACGTAGTCCTGGTATGCCGGCAGCGCGATGGCCGCCAGAATGGCGATGATCGCAACCACGATCATCAACTCAATCAGGGTAAAGCCTTTCTGCATCTTGTTCATGACGATTCCTCGTTTGGTTAGCTAGCTGAAACGATTGCCCCTGAATCGCCGCCTGGCCCGACTGGCCTTACGTCCTTGGCGCCTGGCCAGGAAAGGCAGTGATTCCAGGGGAAACTTTAGCATGTTTCATGCCATGGGAAATTGGCGGTTGCGCAGGCCGCGCAACGGTGACCGCCGTCCCGCTATTTTGACATGGACAGTCAAAAAACACCGGAGAACCGGGGGTTTTTCGTGTCTCGTCGAAAACGACCGACCAATTGCGTCACGTCCTGACGCTTTGCGGCACGAACCCGCTCGCTGCAAGCCGAAGCGCGCTTCAGCGGCAACTGGTGGGCAGGTATTTCCCGCTGATCGTCGCGCTGCGGCAGCGCCAGGGGATCGAACCGGCGTTCGTGGTCGGCGACATGAGCAAGGTCAGGCCCTTGATCTTCGTGTTGGCCTGATATCCATAGGTGACCGTGATGACGCCGCCCGTGGCGTCGAGGCTGTCCACGTAGTTGCCGATGATGCTGGTGGGCGAGGCCAGGCCCGTGGACGCGTTGTTCGGTGGCATGCGCCCGGTATTGGCGATGAAATCCCAGACTGCGGTCTTGGCGCCGTCCGCCAAGCCGACTCCCTCGGAAACCTGCGAGCGAATGACATAATCCTGGTACGCCGGCAACGCGATGGCGGCCAGAATGGCGATGATCGCGACCACGATCATGAGTTCGATCAGGGTGAAACCGGCGCTGGCTCTGGACTGGTACATATTGCCCCCATGCGTGCCCTGGAGCATTGCACGCAAGAAATGTACCAACCTGAAGGCTGGCGCCCGCGGCGCCCGATTACTCGATGCCCAGCTTCTTCAGCTTGTAGCGCAGCGCGCGGAAGGTGATCCCCAGCTTCTTGGCCGCGGCCGTCTTGTTGTAGCGGGTTTCGAGCAAGGCCTTTTCGATGGCCTCGCGCTCGAGGTTGCTGATGTAGCCTTCCAGGCCGCCGTCGCCATCGGGTCCTTCGCCACCGTCGTCATCGTCCGCGGCGCTGGCGGCGGCCCGCTGCGCCGAGGCCGGGGCCAGGCGCAGGTCGTCGGGCTTGATCGTGTTCGCCTCGCACAGCGCCACGGCGCGTTCGAGCACGTTTTCCAGTTCACGCACGTTGCCCGGAAAACCATACGCCAGCAGCGCGGCCAAGGCCTCGGGCGTGAGCCGCGTCTGCGCCTGACCGCTGTCGGCGGCCAGGCGCTCGAGCACGCGGCCGGCGAGCTTGGGGATGTCGTCGCGACGTTCGCGCAGCGGCGGCACGCGCAGTTCGATGACGTTGATGCGGTAGTACAGGTCCTGGCGGAAATGGGAGCTTTCGACGAGCTTGGCCAGGTTCTTGTGCGTGGCCGAGAGGATGCGCACGTCCACCGGCACCTCGGCGCGGCCGCCGATCGGGCGCACGGCCTTTTCCTGGATCACGCGCAGCAGTTTCACCTGCATGTGGACCGGCAGTTCGGCGACTTCGTCGAGGAACAAGGTGCCGCCGTTGGCGGCCTGGAACAGGCCGTCCTTGTCCGCCTGCGCACCGGTGAAGCTGCCCTTCTTGTGGCCGAAGAATTCCGATTCCATGAGCTCGGACGGGATCGCGCCGCAGTTGACCGGCACGAACGGCCCCGACGCGCGCGGTCCCTGCTCGTGGATCAGGCGCGCGACCAGTTCCTTGCCCACGCCCGATTCGCCGCTGATGTAGACCGGGGCCTGGCTGCGCGCGAGCTTGGCGATGGTGACGCGCAGTTCCTGGATCGCCGGCGAGTCGCCGAGCATCTTCGCCGCGCCGGCACTGGGCGGTTCGGATTTCTTCTCCTCGGCGAGCTTGAGCGCGGTCTGCACCAGGCGCCGCAGCATCGCGATGTCGACCGGCTTGGACACGAAGTCGAACGCGCCGGCCTTGAGCGCGTTCACGGCCGCGTCCACGTTGCCGTAGGCGGTGATCATCGCCACCGGGGTTTCGGCGTATTGGGCGGCGATCAGTTCGATGATTTCCTGGCCCGAACCATCGGGCAGGCGCATGTCGGTGAAGCACAACGCGTACTTGCCTTCGGCGAGGCGCTGCCGCGCTTCGGCGACGTTGCTGGCGGTTTCCACGCGCAGGCCCATGCGCCCGAGCGTGATGGTCAAGAGTTCGCGGATGTCGCGTTCGTCATCGATGACGAGGGCGTTCGGATTGGCCATGGGGTCAGTATACGGGATGCACCGGCCGGGCAGGATCCCCGGGTGCGGCCGGAGCGGATGGCTCCGCCGCCGCCGCGGCGGCGAGCACTTGCTGGAAGTAGCGCTCCTGCGCGGGGCGTCCGGCGGGTGCGAACAAGGGTATGGCAAGGGCGTACGCCTGCCGCGCCTGCGCCGCCCGCCCGTGCCGCGCGTACAGCAACGCCAGGTTCATCCGCGCCTCGGGGTCCATCGGTTCCATGGTGATGGCATCGCGATAGGCTTCTTCCGCACCCGTGGCGTCGCCGCGCATCTCGCGCAACTGGCCCGTCGCCAGGATGTAGGCTTGCACCAAGCGCGCGTTGTTTGCGCGGCCGATCGTGCGCCGGGCTTCGTCCAGCGCTGCGGCCGCGCGTGCCGGGTCGTCGTCGGCGAAGGCGAGGTTGGCGATGTTGATCATGCACATCGGACACGGCGGCTTGCGCGCGAGCAGGACATCCGCGAGTTCTCGCGCATGGGGTTTGTCATTGGTCTGGATGTACGTGGACAACAGGTGGTTCATGGCCACGATCGAGTCCGGATTCTCCCGCAGCACCCATAGCCAGAGTTTCGTCTCGTCGGCCCACAGCGGCAGGGTGATGCGGATGTTGACGAGCGCAAGGGCCAGCCAGAAGGCCGCGGCCGCGCCGGCCGCGAACGCCAAAGGCCTGATCTTCGCGTTGCGCCAATCGATCCCGGCAAGGCTGGCCGGCAGCAATGCGCAGCCGATGGCGATGGCGGTCATCGCGTAGCGTTCGTGGTACAGGCTTTCGTCGAATTCGATCGGCACGATGTGCAGCACCGGCAGCAGGGCCGCGCTGACGGCGACGATCAGGATGCCGACGGCCTTGCGCCGGACGGTCAGGAACAACCCGCCCAGCGCAATGGTGGCAGCGGCGCCATCGACGAGCAGCGATTGTGCGCTCAGCGCGGCGAAGGCGCGGGTATCCACGACGTGCATCGGGCCCAGCCCGACCATGGGCCAGACGAGGATCCGCCAATACATCAGGTAGGTGCAGGCGACGGTCTGCAAATGGCCGAGCGAAAACATCGCGACCCGGCCGTTGGCATGCACGAGCGTGCCCAATGCCCAGGCGCGCAGCGCGAGGTACGCGATGCCCGCCACGAGTACGCCCAGATACACCGGCCACTGCCGCTGCCACAGGCGGCGCAGCGCAGCGCGCACGCCCGGCGCGGCCGCTGTTGGCTGCGTCCGCCACCCGTCGAATACGACCAGCAGCAAGGGCAGCGCGACGGCCGATTCCTTGGCGCAGGCAGCAAGGAAGAAGCAGGCCGATACCGCCACGGCGCGCCGGGTGCTGCCACGGATCGCCAGGTTGCAAAGCAGGGCGAGCAGGATGAAGAAGTTGACCACGAGCTCGAACTGGCTCGAGACCCACACGACCGGTTCGATCAATGCCGGGTGCAGGGCATAGATCAAGGTCGCCAGGGCGGTCAGTCCGTGCCGCCGGGCGGCGCCCGGCGGCGTTTGCACGAGCCTGCGCGCCAGCAGCGCAACGAGGGCGGTATTGGCCAGGTGCAAGAGCAGCGAGACCGCATGCATCGGACCCGGATGCACGTCGAACCCGCGTACCTCGGCGACGAACAACGCCACGACGAGCGGGCGGAAGTAATTCGTCCAGTCGTAGAAATTGCGGAAGATGAAATGCTTCCATTCGTCGCCGTAGCGCAACCAGGCGTTGTCGTAGAAGCAGATCCTGTCGACCCACACGAAGCCGGCATGCCACACCGGCCAATAGACCGCCGCGGTGACCGCGAGGATGCCGGCAAGCAGGATCCGGAAATCCGGGAGATGGCGTGCGCGGTCCAGGTGCATCCGTGGTTGCCGAACCCGTGGCGGTCGTGCCGTTGGCAGCGTCGAGTATAGGTCAAATGGCGGCGAAGCCTTCGCCAGCGCCACGTTGCCAGCACGGGTCAGCGCGGGCTGTCGCCGGCGGGGGCTCCGGCGGTTTTCAGGGCACGCTCGAATGCCTGTTTCCGGCGCGCACGCGCGTCGATCGGGGAAAGGGCGAGCGCGGTGGCTTGCGTCTTGCGCGCCTGCGCGGACTGCCCTTGTCGCGCCTGCAGGAGCGCCAGGTTGCTCCAGGCCTCCGGGCTCAGGGGGTCGCGCGCGATCGCGGCGCGATAGTACGCTTCAGCCGCGTCCGGGCGCTGCCGCAATTCGTCCAGGTTGCCCAGCGCCAGCGTATAGCCCATGACCAGCGCGTGTTGGGGTGGCGCGGTGTCCATGGCTTGCCTTGCCGCCGCCAGGGCGGTTGCCGCACGATCCGCATCGCGCTGCGCCAGGGCGAGGAAGGCGACGTTGAGCAGGCACCGGGCGCAGTGGCGAGCGTCACGCAGCAGGTCATCGGCGAGCGGCTGCGCGGCGGCGAAATCGCCTTGTTCGACATAGGTCGAGAGCAAGGCGTCCTTGGCGAGGACCGATGACGGGTTGCCGGCCAGGGCCCAGCGCCACAGGCTGGTCTCGTTCGACCACAGCGGCAGCGTGGCGCGGATGTTGACGGCCGCGAGCAGCAACCAGACGCTCCCGCCCAGCAGGCAGTAGCGGATGATTGCCGGACGCGGACCCAAGCGCTCGATCGAATCCCGCCACACCCACGGCACCAGCGTTGCGACGAACGCGATCGCCGTCGTCGCGTAGCGTTCGTGGTAGAGGCTGTCGTCAAAGTGCAGGGGGATCAGGTGCAGCACGGGCAGCAACGCGGCGCCGAAGCCCGCCATCAGACCGCCCAGTGGCCGGCGTCGGTACAGCAACCACGCCGATGCAAGCCCGAGGGCAATGGCGCCGGCCGCGCCCGCCACGGATGTCCAGTCCATTTGCCCGGAATAATTCTGTGGCCAGGGATGCAATGGGCCAAGTCCCGTCATCGGCCAGACCAGCAATTTCCAATAGGCGAGATACGTCGCGCCGATGGCCTGAACGTGCCAGTCGGAGAATGGCAGGGCGTGCATCTCGGCGCCGACCAGCGTGCCCAGCCCCGCACGGCGGACCAGCAGATAGCCGATTCCGGCGACGAGACAAGCCAGGTACGCAAGCCATTGCCGCTGCAGCACTGCGCGCAGGTTCGCGCGCGCGGATGACCTCGAAGCGCCGGGCGTTGGCGCCAGCCAGTCGACCACGAACAACAACAGCGGGAAGGCGGCCGCGGATTCCTTTGCGCAAGCGGCGAAGAAAAAACAGCCGGCGACGGCGGCGCTTCGCGCGATCCGGTTTGTCAGCGCCAGGTTGGCCAATAGCCCGAGCAAGGTGAACGCCGTGACCAGCAGGTCGAATTGGCTCGAGATCCAGGCGACCGATTCGATCAGGGCCGGATGCAGGCCGTACAGGAGCATTGCCGCAGCGACCGGCCACTCCGGCCGCGGGCCGGGGCAGGCCATGCGCAAAAGCGTTCGCGCGATGAGCCCGACCAGGCAGGTGTTGCACAGGTGCAAGGCCAGGGACACCAGATGCATCGGCCCCGCTGCGGTGTCGAACAGGCGAACCTGCGCGGTGAACGAGGCGACGCCAAGCGGACGGAAATAGGCGCCCCAGTCGGGAAAGCCGTGCAGGACGATCTGCAGCCAATCAGCGCCCTGCCGCAACCAGGCGCGGTCGTGCAGGTAGAACTTGTCGTCCCAGACCAGGCCCGCCGCGTGGACGGGCCAATAGACGATCGCGATGATCGCCAGCGTGCCAATCAGTACGCCCCAGAAGGCGCGGTTACCGCCGGGCGGGAAAGGTGCGCGCATCGGTTGGGCGCGGATGCTCAGCCGGCTTTCTTGCGCACCAGCACCGGTGCCGCGGGCAGGGTGATGCGGAAGCAGCTGCCGCCGCCGGCGACGGGCACGAATTCGAGCGTGGCCTGGTTCGCCTCGCACATGGTGCGCGCGAGATACAGGCCGAGGCCGGTGCCGAATTCATGGGTGGTGAAGAACGGTTCGAAAATCTGCGCGGCGACCTTCGCCGGAATGCCGGGGCCGCGGTCGACCACTTCGATCAGCGGCGGGCCCTTGTCGCTGAGCATGCGCGCCACCACCGCCACGCGCGCCGGCTCGCCCGGCTGGCGACCGTAGCGCAGCGCGTTCTGCACCAGGTTCCAGACCACCTGCTGCAACTGCTGCGGATCGGCCAGCGCCTCGACCTGGCGCGCCTGCGTGATCGCGCGCAACTGGTCCGCACCGATGTCGTTGCCGGCCTT
>JAFEFP010000304.1 GCA_018240545.1 Pseudomonadota bacterium
CGCGAGATCGAGGCGGCCGATGTCTACGCGCGCTACCAGCAGCGCCTCGTCGCGTTCAACGCGGTGGATTTCGACGATTTGATCCGCCTGCCGCTGGCCCTGCTCGAGGCCGATGCGGAAGCGCGCGCCGCATGGCGCGAGCGCCTGCGCTACCTGCTCGTGGACGAGTGCCAGGACACGAACCTTGCGCAATACCGCTTGCTCAGACTGCTTGCCGGCGAACGCGGTGCGTTCACCTGCGTCGGCGACGATGATCAGTCTATCTACGCCTGGCGCGGCGCCAATCCCGGCAACCTCGACGAACTGGCGCGCGACTATCCGGCGCTGAAGGTGATCAAACTCGAGCAGAACTATCGTTGCAGCGGGCGCATCCTGCGCGCAGCGAACGCGTTGATCGGGCACAACCCGCACGCGCACCCGAAGAAGTTGTGGAGCGAGCACCGCGAAGGCGCACCGATCCGCGTGCTGGCCTGCCGCGACGACGAGCACGAGGCCGAGCGCATCGCCGCCGACATCGCGCACCAGCAGCAGCTGAACAAGGCGCCGTGGAACGAATTCGCGGTGCTGTATCGCGGCAACCATCAGTCGCGACCGATCGAGAAAGCCCTGCGCGCGCTGCGCGTGCCGTACCAGTTGACCGGCGGCACCGCATTCTTTGAGCGCGCCGAGGTCAAGGACGTGCTCGCCTACCTGCGCCTGCTGGTCAATCCCGACGACGATGCGGCCTTTTTGCGCGTGGCCAATGTGCCGCGCCGCGAGATCGGCGCGACGTCGCTGGAAACACTTGGGCTTCTGGCGCAGTCACGGCACGTGTCGATGCTGCGCGCCGCGCACAGCGACGCGGCGCTCAAGCAACTCGCGCCGCGCCCGGCCGCCGCGCTGGCGGGTTTTGCCGCCTTGATCGAGGAGCTGACGCAGGCGATGCGACGGCTGCCGGCGGCCGAGCTTGTCGGGCAGATCGTGCAGCGTACCAGCTACGCCGCGCACGTTCATGCCGAAACCAGGGATGCGGCACTGCGCGCGCGGCGCATGGAAAACATCACCGAGCTCACGGACTGGTTCCGCGCGATGGGCAGGAACGGCGGCCGCGCCGGCGATCTTGCCGCGCAACTGGCCCTGCTCACGAATGCCGACCGTGACGAATCCGGCAACGCGGTGCGCCTGATGACCCTGCATTCGGCCAAGGGCCTGGAATTCCGCTTCGTTTACCTCATTGGCATCGAGCAGGGCACGCTGCCGCATGCGGCCAGCCTGGAAGAAGGCCGCCTGGACGAGGAGCGCCGCCTGTTTTATGTCGGCATCACGCGCGCCAAAGAGCGCCTGTGCCTGGCCTGGGCGGAACGCTCTCGCCGCTATGGCGAGATCCTCGCCAACGAACCCAGCCGCTTCCTCGCCGAATTGCCGCAGGCCGACTTGCATTGGGACGGCCGCGATGCGGAACAGGATGCCGAGGTCAAGCGCGAAACCGCCGCCGCGCACATGGAGCGGCTGGCGCAACTGTTCGCGTCCTGACGCCCGGACGGCCGGCGGTGCGATAATCCCGGCATCTTCCGGAGAAACGCCGATGCGTCGCCTTGCCTTGTTGCCCGTGTTTGCCGCCGCCCTGCTCACCGCCTGCGCCAGCGCGCCGACCCAAAAGCCCGCCATGTATGCAGGCGAGTCCGCCACGTCGAAACCCGCCGGCAACGACCTGCTCGATGCCACGGTCTGGATGCAGACCAGCATCGAGCACGATCTCGTCTACGCCGAAATCTATCGCATGGCGCAGGCAAAACTGCTCGAAGCCATCGCCGATCCGCGCTGGGATGCGCTGGCGAGCGGCGAGCGTGCGAACGATGCCACGAAGCTGCCGCTGGCCGTGATCGTGGATGTCGACGAGACCGTGCTCGACAATGCAGCCTTCCAGGCGCGCCTGGTGCGCGACAATACTTCGTACAACGCCACGGCCTGGAATGCCTGGGCGCAACAGGCATCGGCCAAGCCGCTGCCCGGCGCCCTCGAATATGCCCGGTTCGCCGCGGCACACGGCGTGACGATGTTCTATATCAGCAACCGCGACGTGGACCTTACGGCCGCAACGCGCAAGAACCTCGCCAACGATGGATTTCCGCTGACCGACGACGCCGTGCTCAACCGCGGTGCGGCCACGCCCGGCTGCATGGAACGCGCATTCGGCGACAAGGGCTGCCGGCGTCGCCTCGTCGCGCAGAAATACCGGGTCGTGGCGCTGTTCGGCGACCAGCTCGGCGACTTCATCGACGGCGCCGAGGCCGACAATGCCACGCGCGCCGAACGCATCCAGCCCTATCGCGGCTGGTTTGGCGAACGCTGGTTTGCGCTGCCCAATCCCACCTATGGCTCGTGGGAGAAGGCGGTGGTGAAGTATGGCCCCGACCCACGCTTGCGCGCCGATCCGCGCGCGGCCAAGCACGCGGCGCTGCGCACCGATTGAACCGCGCCTGACTGGCATCCGGAGGCGCCTTGCCAAGTCGCAGGGCGCTCACTACAGTTGCGATCCCGCACCACCACGCTTGGGGAAAGCCATGTCCAGATTCTCACGCCTCGCCCTGGTTGCCGCGCTTGCCGCCGCCGGCTTCGGCTGCAGCCAGCAGCAGAATCCAGCCAATCCCGCCGCACCGGCAGCGATCGCCGTGCCGACCACGCCAGAGGCAACGATCGCCGCATCGATCAAGGCTCTGCGCGACAACAATGTCACTGCGCTGGTCAACACGGCACTGCCCGCACCGGAATTGGCCAAGCTCAAGGCAGACTGGAACAAGGACATGAATGCCGAGCCGCTCACCGACGAAGACCGCAGGGAATTCGCCGACAAGATGGCGAAGCTGACCGCGCCGGACGCCGAGGAGAAAATGTACGCGCAGATCCAGCCCAAGCTCGCCGAGTTCGACAAGCAATCGGCACAGCAGATGCCGATGATGATCGCGATGGGCCAGGGTTTTGCCAAGAGCACGATCACGCAAAGCAAGGATCTGTCCGACGCACAGAAGAAGCAGGCCGAGGACTTGCTCGACGCGACCGCACAGTGGGCGCAGACCACCAAGTTCACCGATCCGGTCCTGGTCAAGGCCGCGATAGCGCAGATCTGCAAGACCGCGCGGGCACTGAATCTCAAGTCCGCCGATGACGCGCGCGCGCTCAGTTTCGAGCAAGCCATGCAGAAAGCCGGCATCGTGCTCGGTGGAGTCAAGGCCGTGCTTGCCGTGTACGGGCTGAACGCCGATCAGGCGCTGGATTCGGTCAAGCTGGAACCTGCCGCCGCCAATGGCGATGCGGCGACGGTCAAGGTCACCTACACGGCGTTCGGCAAGCCCTTCTCCGCCGAGGCCGAGATGGTCCGCGTCGACGGCCGCTGGTACGGCAAGCACGCCATCGACCGGTGGCGCACGCATCAGGCGGAAATCACCTCCGCCAAACCCGCCACTCCGGCGGCACCGGTATCCGCCGAAGCGGGCAAGTAACGATCGCGCTTCCGGCGCATGGCATGGAGTCCGCCCCAGCCGCGGACTCTATGCTTTTTGCACGACCCGCTCCCGTACAATGGCGGCATGGACGTCCCCGCGCCGACCCCATCCGCCCCTGAGCACCGGCGCGCCGCCTGGTGGCTGCGCGCGCTCGGCCGTGTGGTCGAGCCCTGGCTTTCGATCCGCCGCGAGCCGGATGATGCGCGCGCGCGGATCGATGCGGGCAAGCCCGTCATTTATGTCACCGAACGCTATGGGCTTTCCGACACCCTGATCCTGGAGCAGGCCTGCCGCGAAGCCGGGCTGCCCGAGCCCCTGCGCCCCCTGCAACTCGGCCCGCTGCGCCGATCGCGCTCGATGTTCGCGCTGGCACGGCGCGAGGGCTGGTTGTACCGGCGCGCGCGGCCGCGCTCGCATTCACAGACCCTGGCGCAACTGCTCGAAACCTTGCGCGCTCACCCGGATCTGGATGCACTGCTGGTGCCGGTGTCGATTTTCGTCGGTCGCGCGCCCGATCGCCAGAGCGGATGGTTTCGCGTGCTGTTTTCCGAAAACTGGGTCGTCGTCGGCCGTTTCCGCCGCCTGCTCTCCCTGTTGCTCAATGGCCGCACCACCATCGTCCAGTTCGCCACGCCGATCCAGCTGCGCGAGACCGTGGAGGCCGAACGCGACCTCCCGTCCGAGCGCACGCTGCGCAAGATCTCGCGCGTCCTGCGCGCGCATTTCCGGCGCGTGCGCGCCCAGGTCATCGGCCCGGATCTTTCGCACCGACGCATGGTCGTCGACGCCCTGCTCAACAGCGAGCCGGTGCGTGCGGCGATCGAATCGACGGCCAACAAGGATGGCATCAGCGTGGATTCGGCGCGCAAACGCGCGCGCGACGCGGCCTGGGAAATCGCCGCCGACTGGTCGCATCCGGTGGTGCGCTCGGTCTCGTTCCTGCTGACCAGTTTCTGGAACAAGCTGTACGATGGCATCGCCGTGCACCACTTCGACAAGGCGCGGGCCGCCGCCACCGGCTACGAAGTCGTCTACGTACCCTGCCATCGAAGCCATGCCGATTACCTGCTGCTTTCCTACCAGCTCTACCAGTCGGGCCTGGTGGTGCCGCACATCGCCGCGGGCGTAAACCTGAACCTGCCTGTGCTCGGACCGCTGCTGCGCCGTGGCGGCGCGTTCTTCATGCGCCGCAGCTTCAAGGGCAATGCCTTGTATTCGGTGGTGTTCAAGGAATACATGGCCCAGCTCATCGATCAGGGCGCGCCGATGGAATATTTCATCGAGGGCACGCGTTCGCGCACCGGGCGCAGCCTGGCACCGCGCTTCGGCCTGCTGTCGATGACCGTGCGCGCGTTCCTGCGCGCGCCGCGCCGGCCGGTACTGTTCCAGCCGGTCTACATCGGCTACGAAAAGCTGATGGAAGGCAAGTCCTACATCGGCGAGCTCTCGGGCAAGCCGAAGGAGAAGGAATCCTGGTGGGCGCTGATCCGCGGAATCCGCGGCGTGATGCGCCAGCATTACGGCCATGTCGCGCTGAATTTCGGCGAACCGATCGAATTGACCCCGCTGCTCGATGCGGCCAGCCCCGGCTGGCGCGATTCCAGCGGCGACGCCGACGCCAAGCCGGACTGGCTGAACGGACTGCTCGACCAACTCGGCGAGAAGATCCTGGTCAACATCAACCGCGCCACCGACGTCAATCCGGTCAACCTGCTCGCGCTCGCGATCCTGTCCACGCCCAAGCATGCGATGGCCGAGGTGGACCTGCTCGCCCAACTCGACCTGGTCAAGGCGTTGCTGACCGCGCTGCCATACTCGGATCGCGTCACCGTGACCCCGCTCGCGCCGGCGGACATCATCGCCTACGGCGAGCGCATGGGCTGGATCGGACGCATCCAGCATCCGCTCGGCGATGTGCTGACCTGCGAAGGCCCCAACGCGGTACTGCTCTCGTATTTCCGCAACAACGTGCTGCACCTGATTGCCGCGGCGGCCTGGGTCGCCTGCTGCTTCCTCAACAACCGGCGCATCGCGCGCGAAACCATCCTGCGCCTGGGCCGCATGATTTATCCCTTCATCCAGGCCGAACTGTTCCTGCCCTGGGACGAGGACGGCTTTGCCCAGCGCATGGACGCGATCATCGGCTTCTTCATCGGTCGCGGCCTGCTCGCGCCGGTGGACGAGGGCCGGTTCCTGGCGCGCGATCCCGGACAGAGCGACAGCGCCTACCAGTTGCGCACGATCGCGCACAGCATGCTGCAGGCGTTCGAGCGCTACTACATCGCGATCGCGGCGCTGGTGCGCAACGGGCCGAACACGTTCACCGGCACGGAACTGGAAAACCTGTGCGCATTGACGGCGCAGCGCCTGTCGCTGCTGCATGAACTGAATGCACCGGAGTTTTTCGACAAGTCGCTGTTCCGCGGCTTCATCCAGAAACTGCGCGAGCGTCGCGTGATCTGGCCGGATGCGAGCGGCCGCCTGGAATTCGACGCCGCGCTCGAGGACATCGTGCGCGATGCCAAGGTGATCCTGTCGCGCGAAATCCGCCACGGCATCCTCAAGCTCACGCCCGAGCGGCGCGATGCGCTGGCGGTTGCGGAAGGGCCACGGCCCGACTAGGCGTCCAGGTCCGGAATGAGCTTGCTTTCCAGCCGGGTGATGGCGTCTTTCAACAGCAGTTTGCGTTTCTTCAGGCGCTTGAGCTGCAATTCATCGCACTGCGGATCGGCGTCCATGCGCGCGATCGCGGCATCGAGATCGCGGTGCTCGATGCGCAATTCCACCAATTGCCGTGCGATATCCGCCGCTTTGTCGCCCATTGGCGCAGTGTAGAGGTTGCCGCGCGCGGCGGCGAGCGCTGTCCGATGGAAAATTGACGGATCGCGCCGGCACTGGCCCACCCCGGTACGCTCACGTATAGTGAACAGTTCAAATCCGGGATTTGCCCATGCTCGACTTCGTCCTGAATTTCCTGATCCACGGCATCACCCACGCCTCCTGGGTGGTCAAGCTGGTGTATTTCCTCGTCGTTACGCAATTGACGATCTTCGCGGTGACCTTGTACCTGCACCGCTGCCAGGCGCATCGTGGCGTGGATTTCCATCCGGTTCTCGCGCATTTCTTCCGCTTCTGGTCGTGGATCTCCACCGGCATGGTCACCCGCGAATGGGTCGCGGTGCACCGCAAGCACCACGCCAAGTGCGAATCCGCCGAGGATCCGCACAGTCCATTGGTTTTCGGCATCAATACCGTGCTGTGGCAGGGCGTGGACCTGTATCGCGTGGCGGCGGGCAAACCCGATGACATGGAAAAGTACGGGCGCGGCACGCCGCAGGACTGGCTCGAGCGCCAAGTCTACGGTGCCCATCCCTACGCCGGCCCGACCCTGATGTTCCTCGTCAACATCGCCCTGTTCGGCGTCTGGGGCGTGGCGATCTCCGCGCTGCAAATGGTGTGGATTCCGTTCTGGGCAGCGGGCGTGGTCAACGGTCTCGGCCACTGGTGGGGTTATCGCAACTTCGAAACCTCCGACATGTCGACGAACCTCACGCCCTGGGGTTTCTTCATCGGCGGCGAGGAACTGCACAACAACCATCATGCCTTCCCGAGCTCCTCGAAGTTCGCGCTGCGCAAGTTCGAGTTCGACATCGGCTGGGCGCTGATCCGCGGCTTTGAGGCGATCGGCATGGCCAAGGTGCTGCGCGTGGCGCCGTCGCTGGACATCCGCCCGAACGTGCCGCTGCCGGATACCGAGACGATCAAGGCCCTGCTCAGTCACCGTTTCCAGGTAATGACGGATTACTTCAAGGGCGTGATCGTACCGACCCTGCGCGAAGAAGCCGCGCAGGCCGGCGCCAGGGTCAAGGCGCTGCCGCGCGCGCTGCGCCGCGCACTGGCCAATGGCGGGCGCTGGCTCGACGGCGCGGCACACACGCGCATGCTCGAAGCGATCAAGCAACGCCCGTTGCTGTCCAGGGTCTGCGAATTCCGCGCCCGCCTTGCCGCCGTGCTCGAACGTGGCAATGGCAGCAGCGAAGCGATGCTCGCCAACCTGCAGGAATGGTGCCGCGAGGCCGAGGCCAGCGGCATCCAGACCTTGCAGGCATTCGCCGTGCGCCTGCGCGGGTATGCGCTGGTGCCGGTGCGCGCCTGACGCGACGCCTTACGGATTCAATTCGAATCCGTTCGCGAACACGCGATCTCCCGCAACCGCAGTAAAGCGAAAGCCAATGGAAATGGCGTTGGGTGCCGCATTGCCGGGCACATAGTGGCCGTTCGCATCGATTTGCATGTCCGGGGCCAACAGGGTTTGCAGGAGCGAGTTTTCCTGCAACTCACATACTTCAATCACGCCGTCGTTCGCGAATCCATTCTGGCCTGCACAACCGGTGTCGAAGAGCGATTTCAGCGTCAGCGCGGTACTGGAGTTCGGATCGGCCTGGATGGTCGCATTCATCTGTTGCGCCCATGCCGGCAGGAACTTGGTCGCGATGTCGTCCTGACTGATGGCGCCATTGATCTGGCCCTGCATCTGGCCGGCATTGTCGGTCGTGAAAGCCAGGCGGGAGCCTTGAATATCGAGGGTCACGGCATTCGTGGAGTCGAATGCCAGCTTGAACGGCAAGGACACCGGTGTGCTTGTCGTCGCCGGCGATGGCGACGTGAAAGCGCCGCCGGCGAGTGCGGCGATAAAGGTTCCCGGCGCGAAGGTGGTGTCGATCACCGGGGTGTCGGTGCCATCGAATTTCGGCGGTGCAGGCGCGGGAACACCGACGTACCAATCCGCCTGCGCGGTGGGATCGTTCGCGAAGCCGGCATCCGTACTCTGCAGGCGCAGCACGTGGACGACACTGCCGACGGCGATTGCGCTGGTCACTCCGCCTTGCAGGTCGATGCCCTGGGAGGCCAGTACGGAGAACACACTGCCCAGTTGGTTGTCCGGATGGCCGTCGGCGTTCAGGTCGATTGCATAGGCTGTTGCCTGGGAATTCGTTACGGGCAAGCTCACGCCGTCGACCATGTAGGTTCGCGAATGGCTTGCGGCAGACGCCGGCGTTGCAGTGAGGAAAGCCAGCAGGAAGGGAAATGTGTTGCGAAGAAGAATTCGGCGTAAAAGCATGGACTACTCCCCCAATCGTAGTGCATGACTTGGCGTCATGTCATTGACAGGATGCGTCCTTGCGGGCTCGATCAATCGTTCGGAAATTGGCTTGCAAGATTACATGTGATCTGTCGGTACGGTATCACGAAACAAAAAGCCCGCCGATGGGCGGGCTTTTTGTATCAGCGGCAGCGGAAAATCACTTGATCTTCGCTTCCTTGTAGATCACGTGCTTGCGCACGACCGGATCGTATTTCTTCATTTCGATCTTGTCGGTCGTGGTTTTCTTGTTCTTGTCGGTCGTGTAGAAATGGCCGGTGTCGGCCGAGGACACGAGACGGATCTTGTCGCGCTTGGATGCCATGGGTTATCTCCTCAAACCGATTCAATCAAACTCGTTCGCCACGGCCGCGCAGTTCGGCCAGAACGGTTTCGATGCCGTTCTTGTCGATCGTGCGCAGGGCCTGGGACGAAACGCGCAGTTTCACCCAGCGCTTTTCGCTCGGCACCCAGAAGCGGCGCTCGTGCAGGTTCGGCAGCCAGCGGCGCCGGGTTTTGTTGTTGGCATGCGACACGTTGTTGCCGGACTGCGCGCGCTTGCCGGTGACTTGGCAGACTTTGGCCATCGGAACCTTCCTCGATGATGAACGGGAGCACCCTTGGCCAGGGTGGAATCGGCCCCGGCGGATGCCGGGAATCGCCGCGGATGCCGCAGCGAGCCGCGTATTAGAGCAGAATCAGGTAGTTGCCGCAAGCTTGGCCGGTTCGATCAGGCGCACGCCCGGCAGCCTGAGCACGTAATCCGCGCCCATCAGTTGCGATGGCGTGAAATAGCCTCCAGCCGGCGGACTGGTCCGGCCCAGCAGGTTCTCCGCGATCCCCAATGAGGCGGTGACGGTCAGCTCGTAGCCATTCGGCGTTTCCAGTTCCATGGCGACCTGCTTGCCGGCGACGTTGCGCACCTCGCCCCAGACATGGCAGCCGGTGTCGCGGCGACGCTGTGCGCTCGGGCCGGGGGTGGCGGCCAGCACGCGGCGCTTCAGGAAGTTCTGCACCGGCCCGAGCGCGAGCAGCGGCTGGATGTACCGCAGCCAGCGCAGGCGGCTGATCGTCCTGGGCGGCACGGCCATGTAGGTTTCGATGTTCGGGATGCCGGTGGAAACGTGCGCGGTGTAGACGTCGCCCCACGGAATCGTCATCGCCGTGCGCGGCTTGCCGTCGCGCAGGAACTGCCGCGTCTTCCACGCCAGCGGTACCGACACGAGCTCGCCCGCGATGCGGGCGCGCCCACCACCCGCCAGCCCCTCGACACTGGTCGCAGCGGTTCCGGGACTGGGGCCGCCACCGGCCTCGAAGGCCAGGACGAGGGAGTTTGCATCCGGCAGGCGCTTTTTCAGCAGGGCCGCCAGGCAGTCGGTCGGCACCACATCGAAACCGGACCCCGGCAGCACCACGGTGCCCTGGTGCTGGGCGCGCACATGCGCGCGATGGCACAGCTCGAACACGCCGATTTCGCCGGTGATGTCGAGGTAGTGGACATTGGCCTCCAGGCAGGCATTGAGCATCGGCGCGGCCGTCTTCGAAAACGGACCGGCGCAATGCACGACGATGTTCACGCCATCGAGGTTGCGCACGACCTCTTCCGGATGGTTGAGTTCGAACACCCGGCGCAGCAGGCCCAGTTCCTTCGCCAACGCGTCGACCGCGTCGCGGTTGCGCCCGGCCAGCAGCGGCTTGAGGCCGCGCCGCGCGGCTTCGCGCGCGATCAGGCTCCCGGTATAGCCGTTCGCGCCATAGATCAGCAGGCGGCTCATCGCTTGCCTCCAGCCTTGTCCACCATCGCGACGAGCTTGCGAAAGAACATCTCCGGCGCGAAGCGTTTCACGCGCCAGCGGCCGCGCTCCCCCCGCGTGGGCAGGATGAGGAACCTCCCGCGCTGCACTTCGCGGTAGACGTGCGCCGCGATTTCGTCGGCGCTTTGCGTGGCCGCGGCCATGAGTCTGCTTGCCGTCGCCTTGTCCGCTTCCGGTGCGCGTGCGGATTCCAGCAGGTTCGTGGCAAAGAATGCCGGGCAGACCACCGACACCTTGACCGCGCTGCCGGCAAGTTCCGCGCGCAGGGTTTCCGACAGCGAGATCACGCCGGCCTTGGCCGCCGAATAGGCCGCCATGCGCGGCGCGTTGGCAATGCCGGCGAACGAGGCGATGTTGACGATGTGGCCACTGCCCTGTTCGAGCAGCACCGGCAGGAAGACGCGGCAGCCGCGCACCACGCCCATCAGGTCGATGTTCAGCGTCCAGCGCCAGTCCTCGAGCCGGGTTTCGGAAACGCTGCCGGCGCAGGCGACGCCCGCGTTGTTGACCACGCAATCCACGCCGTCCCACGCAGCGAGGATCTCGTCGTGCATCGCCTCGACCGCAGCATCGTCGCCGACATCGACCTTCAGCGCCATCGCACCGACACCGAAATCGCGCATCATGCGCACCGTATCCTGGGCGCGGTCGAAGCGGATGTCCGCGCAGGCCACGCGCCAGCCGTGCTCGGCGAAACAGAACGCCAGCGCGCGGCCGAGTCCGCTGCCGGCGCCGGTGATGAGCACGCGTCTCTGGTCCATGGTCGCATCCATTGCATTTGCTATCCTCGGATTCTATGCCTGCGCGAGGAATACCGCGATGAATCCGGACACACGCTTCGATTTGCGCGGCAAGACCGCGCTCATCACCGGCGCGAGCCGCGGCATTGGCCTGGCGACCGCGCAGTTGCTGGCGCGCGGCGGTGCGCACGTGGTGGTATCCAGCCGCAAGCAGGAAGCCTGCGAGGCGGCGGCCGGACAGATCGTCGCGGACGGTGGCAAGGCCACGGCGCTGGCCGCGCACATCGGCGAGGCCGACGCCATCGCGGCCGTGTTCGGGCAACTCGCCGCACGCGGGTTGTCGCCGGACATCCTCGTCAACAACGCCGCGGCGAACCCGTATTTCGGGCCGATGCTGGACATGCCGATGACCGCGTTCGACAAGACCGTCGCGGTCAATGTCCGAGGCTATTTCTTGATGATCCAGCATGCCGCCCGCGGCATGCGCGAGCGCGGCAGTGGCGCGATCGTCAACGTGGCTTCGGTCAACGCGCGTCGCGCCGCGCCAGGCCAGGGCGTGTACTCGATGACCAAGGCCGCTATCGTGTCGATGACCGAAAGCTGGGCGCGGGAACTGGCGCCTTCCGGCATCCGCGTCAATGCCGTGTTGCCGGGCCTGACCGATACGAAGTTCGCCGGCGCGCTGACCGGCAACCCGGAAATCCTCCAGCCGCTGTTGCGGCAGATCCCGCTCGGCCGCGCCGCGCAGCCGGAGGAAATCGCACCGATGATCGCATTCCTTTGCTCGCCCGCTGCCAGCTTCATCACCGGCGCGAGCTTTACGGTGGATGGCGGGTATCTGGCCTAATCGAAAAGTGCGGTCATGGATGGCCGCTTCTTGATCCTCGCGATCATGGACGATCGCAAGAATACCGACAAAAAAATGCCCCGAGAGTTAGGGGGAACTCTCGGGGCGTGGGCCGAAGACCGATCAGGGGAGGGATCGGTCCCCGCGGTTCGCTCAGGGAGGTGAGCGAACCAGGTGCCGTTGCGTGCACCTGCAGGGTTAGATGAAGCCGGGGACGCGAAGTTCAAGGCTTTGCAGGAAGTTGCACTCACGGGTTCAGAAATCGTTCATCGGCTTGTAATTCAATCGGTTGCAATGCGTTCAGTGGGCCTCATCCCAGTTTTCCCCGACGCCGATATCGACGATCAACGGCACCGAGAGTTGCGCGGCACCCATCATGCGCTCGCGCACACCATCCGAAATTTGCGCGATGGCGTCGTCGCGCACCTCGAACACGAGTTCGTCGTGCACCTGCATGATCATGCGCGCCGCGCCGTCCAAGGTCTGCAACCATGCATCGACCGCGATCATCGCGCGCTTGATGATGTCGGCGGCAGTGCCCTGCATCGGCGCATTGATCGCGGCGCGCTCGGCGCCCGCGCGCAGGCCCTGGTTGCGTGAGGCGATCTCGGTCAGGTACAGGCGTCGCCCGAACAACGTTTCCACGAAGCCGTCGCGATGCGCCTGCTCGCGGGTGGCCTGCATGAATGCCTGCACGCCCGGATAGCGCTCGAAGTAGCGCTTGACGTAGGCGCTCGCCTCGTCGCGACCGATGCCCAGCTGGCGCGCCAGGCCCCACGCGCTCATGCCGTACATCAGGCCGAAATTGATCGCCTTGGCGGCGCGGCGCTGGTTCGCGTCGACCTGCTCCGGCGGCACGCCGAATACTTCCGATGCGGTGGCGCGGTGCACGTCCTGGTGCCCGAAGAAGGCGGCGAGCAAGCCGGCATCGCCGGACAGGTGCGCCATGATGCGCAGCTCGATCTGTGAATAATCCGCGGCGAGTATCTGCATCCCCGCGGGCGCGACGAAGGCCTGGCGGATGCGCCGGCCTTCGTCGGTGCGCACCGGGATGTTCTGCAAATTCGGATCGTTCGACGACAGTCGCCCGGTCGCCGCGACCGCCTGGTGGTAGCTCGTGTGCACGCGGCCGGTGCGCGGGTTCACCGCCTCCACGAGCTTTTCGGTGTACGTCGAGCGCAATTTCGCCAGCGTGCGGTAGTCCAGGATCAGGCGCGGCATCTCATGCTGGTGGGCGAGCGCCTCAAGCGCCTCCTCGTTGGTCGAAGGTTGTCCGGTCGGCGTCTTCGCGGTCACCGGCAATTTCAGCTCCTCGTACAGCAGTTGCTGCAACTGCTTGGGCGAGTCCAGGTTGAAATGCCGCCCGGCGACGGCGAAGGACTGCTGCTGGATCTCGAGCAGGCGCTTGCCGAGTTCGACGCTTTGCGCGCGCAACTTGCCGGTGTCGATCAGCACGCCGGCCTGTTCCATGCGCGCCAGCACCGGCACCAGCGGCATCTCGATCTGCTCGAACACGGCACGCAGTTTCGGTTCGGCTTCGAGCTTCGGCCACAAGGCCCGGTGCAGGCGCAAGGTGATGTCCGCATCTTCGGCCGAATACTCGGCGGCGCGCTCGACGTCCACCTGCGCGAACGAAATCTGCTTCGCTCCCTTGCCGGCGACGTCCTCGTAATGGATCGTGTCCACGCCCAGGTATTTCTTCGCCAGCGAATCCATGTCATGACGATTGCCGGAGGAATTCAGGACGTAGGATTCCAGCATCGAATCGAAACGCACGCCGCGCACTTCGATGGCGTAGTTCGAGAGCACGTTCATGTCGTACTTGGCGTGTTGGCCGAGCTTGGCGAGCCTTGCGTCTTCGAGCAGCGGCTTGAGCGCGGTCAATACGGCATCGCGCGACAATTGCGCTGGCGCGCCGGGATAGTCATGCGCCAGCGGCACATAGGCGGCGTTACCGGATGCCACCGCGAAAGAGACGCCCACGACTTCGGCACGCATGGGATCCAGGCTCGTCGTCTCGGTATCGAACGCGACCAGGTCGGCGGCGCGCAGCCTTTCCAACCACGCGGCGAAGTGTTCCTGCGTCAGGACGAGTTCGTAATCCCGGCTTTGTGGTTGCGAAATGACCGTTTCGGCAGTGGCAGGAGCGGCTGGCGGAGCGGCTTCGGTCGTGGCGGGGCCTTCTTTCGCATCCAGCTCCTTCAGCGCCGCGCGGAATTCGTAGCGCGTGTACAGCTCGCGCAGCTTGTCCACGTCCGGATCGGCGAAAACCAGTTCGGACGGCTTTACGTCCAAAGCCACGTCGGTCTTGATCGTGGCCAGCTGGCGCGACAGCGGAAGTTGCGGCAGCGTCGCGCGCAGGCTTTCGCCGATCTTGCCGCCGATCCGGTCCGCATCGGCGACCAGGGCGTCGAGCGTGCCGTACTCGCCGAGCCATTTCGCCGCCGTCTTCGGGCCGCACTTGGGCACGCCGGGAATATTGTCGGCGCTGTCGCCGACGAGCGCGAGGTAGTCGATGATCTGGTCGGGGCGGACGCCGAATTTGGCGACGACGCCGGCCGTATCCAGGGTCGAATTCGTCATGGTGTTGACGAGCTTGACGTGTCCGTCCACCAACTGCGAAAGGTCCTTGTCGCCGGTGGAGACGACGACGTCCATGCCCTGCGCGGCGGCCTGCATCGCCAGCGTGCCGATCACGTCATCCGCCTCCACCCCCGGCACGCGCAGGATCGGAAAGCCCAGTGCCGCGACCAGTTCGAGCATCGGTTCGATCTGTGCGCGCAGGTCGTCCGGCATCGGCGGGCGTTGCGCCTTGTATTGTTCGAAGATCGCGTCGCGAAACGTCGGCCCCGACGCATCGGCGACAAAGGCGACGTGCGCGGGCTTTTGCTTGAGCGTCGCGCGCAGCATGTTGAATACGCCAAACAAGGCGCCGGTTGGCTCGCCGGCACGGTTCGACAGCGGCGGCAGCGCGTGGAACGCGCGGTACAGATAGCCGGAGCCGTCGATCAGGACGAGGGTGGGGCGCGACATGGCATGGCGGGCGTGACGGGTTTTTCAGCTTGGCCCAGCGGACGCATTTTTGCAACGAACCAGCGCGTGCGTGCGTCATGGAAATACGATCCTTGCGTGTTATGCTCGACCCGGATTCCGGAGGTGCAACATGAAACCGATTCTCGCGTTCGGCCTGGCCCTGGTTGCGGTCGCCGGCCCGGTTTTTGCGCAAGGCAAACCCGCTGCCAATGCGCTGCCGCCGGTGCAGGCGCCACCGGGAATGAATGATCCGGGCGTCAAGCCCGCGCCGCCACCCGCGTCGGCGCCGGCAGCCGCCGCGCAACCCAGGGCGACGGGGGACGAGCCTGCGTTGCCGCCGAACGTGCAGGCGGCCGCCGAGGCGGCCGAATTACCGGTGGTGACGGTGCGCCAGAACGGCAACGAGACCATCGAGGAATACCGCAAGAAGGGCAAGCTGCTGTTCGTGCGCGTGCTCGAAAAACAGGGTCCGACCCGCTTCTACGTCGACAACCCGGCGGTGATCCCGCCCAACCTGATGCAGCAGTTGTCCGGCCCCTCGGGCGTGGTGCAGCCGGTGTACTACAAGTTGGCGGACTGGAAATAACCGCAGCCCGGATCAGGCCTTGCGCAGCGCTTCGAGCAGCGCCACGCGCGGCAGCTTGCCCGCGGCATTGCGCGGCAATGCCGCGACGACCCGGAGCGGCCGCGGCAGGAAGACCGGATCCATCGCCGCGCGCAGGCCATCGCACACCTGTCCGGGCCCCAGTCCGGGGGCGACGACGAGAGCCGCCAAGCGTTGCACGCCGGAATCTCCCGCGTCAAGCTGGAAGATCACGCCGTCGTTCACGCCGGAAATGGCCAGCAGCTTGCGGTTGAGATCGCCCAGCGACGCACGTTTGCCGGCGATTTCGAGCAGATCACCATTGCGCCCGCACAGCCGGAAGCGGTGTCCCGGCAACAATTCCACGATGTCCTGCAATGGCGTCGGTGCGGCGAAATACGGCGCGTGCACCAGCGTACCGTCCGGCTGCGGATGCAATTCGACACCCGTGTACAGTTGCCATGGCTCGTCGCGCGCGGTACGCCGCTGGGCGATGACGCAGGTTTCGGTGGACCCGAACAGCTCCAGCACTTGCGTTGCATAGCGCCGTTCCGCGCCCCGCGCGAGTTCCACATCCAGCGGCGAGGTGGCACTGATGATGGCGTGCAGAGCGGGCAGGCGGGTGGCATCACGCAGCAGGGCACGCAGGTGATGCGGTGTCGTCACCAGCGTGCGCGGCGCCGGCACCTGCGCCAGCGCGAACGCGATGTCGGCGGGAAAGAACGGGTGCCCCGCATGGATCGCGGCACGGCTGCGCAACGGCAGGAGCACCGACATTTCCAGGCCGTACATGTGCTGCGCCGGCACGGTGGCGACGATGTTCGGTGCGTCGCCATTGCAGACCACCCCCGCATTGAACGCGCTGCTGGCGCATACGGCACCCCAACCCTTGGGATGCGCCCTGGGCGCGCCGGTGCTGCCCGAAGTGAAGCCGACGGCCACGGTGTGGCCCGCCGCAATGGCCGGCATGGCGGCAATGCCGGAGCGTGGCAGGGCCGGAAACACGAATTGCCGACCCGGCAACGCCGCCCACGCGTGTTCGGCAAGCACATAACTGTCGGGGTAGGCGCCCTGCACGTCCGCGATCGCCTGCGGCGTGCGCGTGGCGGGCAGCAGGCTGGTTTGCCCGGCCACGGCCACCGCACAGAACCCGACGATGAAGCGATAGCGCTCTTCGCACAGATTCACGGCATGGCGCGCCGAAGGCAATTGCGCCGCCAGCGCGGCGACATCGGCCAGGAAGGCGCCGGCAGACACCGCTTCGCCGTCACGCCAGGCGATGCAGCGCAAAAGATCGTCGTCGGCCAGCAATGGCAGTGCCGGCGTCCGCTCGAGAAACGGTTCGATGATTGCGGACACGCTCCCCTATCCTCGATCAGGCCCTGATCCATTCGCCCGTCAGCGCATCGCGGATCGGCGTGGGTCGACTCAGCCCCGCAACCGCGCCGTCGAGAATATACGCAAGTTCGCCGCCGAATGCCGCGCGCACCTCGCTCGCCGTTCGTGCCGGCGGCTCGCCGTGGCGGTTGGCGCTGGTCGACACCAGCGCACCGCCGAAGGCGTGGCACAACGCCGCCGCGAGCGGGTGCGCGGTCACGCGCAGGGCGATGCCCGCGTGCGTGCCGGCGATCCAGCCCGGCACGCCGGCCGCGCGCGGGAAAACCCACGTCGTGGGACCGGGCCAGGTCGCGCGCGCGCGCGCGATCGCATCGGCGGGAGTCGCGGCATCGACATATTTTTCCACTTGCGCGAATTCGGCGGCAATCAACAGCACGCCCTGCGTCGGCGGGCGCTGCTTGAGCACGAACACGCGCTCGAACGCGACCCGGTTGTGCGGGTCGCAACCCAGGCCGTAGACCGCTTCGGTGGGATAGGCAATGACGCCGCCCGCCTGCAGCGCACTGGCCGCCGCTTGCAGGGCCGCGTCCACGTTCAACCTGCCGGTTTCTTCGCCCGTGGCGCCGCTTTCTTCGCTGCGGCTTTCCTGGCGGGCGCCTTTTTCGCGGCTGCTTTCCCGGCCGGTGCTTCCGCTTTCGCGGCCGACTTTGCCGGTGCCGCCTTCGCCGCCTTGCCGAAGCGTGCGCCGCGCTTGGGCCGCAGCGGCGCGGCGGCCAGCAATTCCTCGCATTCGGCTTGGGTGAGCGAGGCCGGTTCGCGGTCCTTCGGGATGCGCGCGTTCCGTTCGCCGTTGGTGATGTAGGGTCCGTACTGTCCGCGCAGGATCTGGATCGCGCCATCGCGGAAACTCGCGATCACGCGGTTGCGGACCGCCTCTTGCTTCTCGTGCAGGATTTCCTGCGCGCGTGCGAGTTCGAGCGTGTAGGGATCGTCCGGCGCCTTGATGGACGCATACGTCTTGCCGTGCCGGACGAACGGGCCGAAGCGACCGGTGCCGACACTGATGGTCTGACCATCGTCCGCCACGCCCAGGTCACGCGGCAGCTTGAACAGGTGCAATGCGTCCTCCAGCGTGATCGTGTGGATGCTCTGCCCGGGGCGCAGGCTGGCGAAGCGCGGCTTGTCGGCATCGTCGCGCGTGCCGATCTGCGCCATCGGCCCGTAACGCCCGAGGCGTACGCTGATGGGACGGCCCGAGGCCGGATCGATGCCGAGTTCGCGCGAACCGCTGGCTTCGGCGCGGTCGACGGTCTCGGTCTTTTCCGTGACCAGCGACTTGAACGGCGTCCAGAACTTGCGCAGCAGCGGCACCCAGTCCTCTTCGCCGCGCGAGACCGCGTCGAGTTCGTCCTCGAGTTTGGCGGTGAAATCGTAGTCGACGTACTGGGTGAAATGCCCGGCCAGGAATTTCGCGACCGCGCGGCCGACATCGGTCGGACGGAAACGCCGCGAATCGAGCAGCACGTATTCGCGATTGAGCAGGGTCTGGATGATGCTGGCATAGGTCGACGGGCGACCGATGCCGTATTCCTCCAGCGCCTTGACCAGCGAAGCTTCGGAAAAACGCGGCGGCGGTTCGGTGAAATGCTGCTCGGCCAGCACCTGCGCAAGCGGGATGGCCTCGCCGACCTGCATCGCCGGCAGCTTGCGGTTTTCGTCCTCGTCCTCGGCAGCCTTGGCGTCGCGGCCTTCCTCGTACACGGCGAGAAAACCCGGATCGACCACGGTGGTGCCGCTGGCGCGAAAGGAAGAATCGCCTCCCGCATCGAAATCCACGCTCACGGTGTTGAGCGTCGCGTGTTGCATCTGGCTCGCCACGGCGCGCTTCCAGATCAGCTCGTACAGCTTGCGCTGGTCGTCGTTGAGGAACGCCGCCATGCTGGCCGGCGTGTGCAGGGCCGAGGTCGGGCGGATCGCTTCGTGCGCTTCCTGCGCATTCTTGGACTTGGCGCGATAGACATGCGGGTGTTCGGGCAGGGCGCGCGCACCGAAATCGCGGGCGACGACCTTGCGGATTTCCGCGATCGCCTCACCGGCCAGGCTGACCGAATCGGTGCGCATGTAGGTGATCAGGCCGACCGTGCCTTCGCCGCCGATCGCGACGCCCTCGTACAGGCCCTGCGCGATGCGCATGGTGCGGCTGGTGGAAAACCCGAGCTTGCGCGCGGCCTCCTGCTGCAACGTCGACGTGGTGAACGGCGGCGCCGGGCGGCGCTTGCGCTCCTTGGACTGGACTTCGCTGACGATCAGCCGACCTTGCGCGGACTTGATCAGGCCGTCGCGCGCGGCGTGTGCATCCCTTTCGTTGGTCAGGTCGAACTGCTCGAATTTCTTGCCGCGCAGGCGCGTCAGGCGCGCGGCGAAACGTTGCAGCGGGTGCGCGCAGTCGGCCTCGACGCTCCAATATTCGCGCGCGGTGAACGCCTCGATCTCTTCCTCGCGCTCGACGATCATGCGCAGCGCCGGCGATTGCACGCGTCCGGCCGACAGGCCGCGCTGCACCTTGCGCCACAGCACCGGCGAGAGATTGAAGCCGACCAGGTAATCGAGCGCGCGCCGTGCCTGCTGGGCATTGACGAGGTCCTGCGACAGCGCGCGCGGGTGGGCGACGGCATCCTGGATCGCATGCGGCGTGATTTCCGAAAACACGACGCGGTGCACGGCCTTGCCGTCGAGCAACTGGCGTTGCCTGAGGATCTCGGCGATGTGCCAGGAAATCGCCTCGCCTTCGCGGTCCAGGTCGGTCGCGAGGTACACGGCATCGGCCGCCTTGGCCGCCTTGGCGATGGCATCGACGTGCTTTTCGTTCTTGTCGATGAGCTCGTAGGCCATGGCGAAGTCGTTGTCGGTGTCGACCGCGCCCTCGCGCGGCTTGAGGTCGCGCACGTGCCCGTAGGAGGCCAGGACCTGGAAGTCCTTGCCGAGGTATTTGTTGATCGTCTTGGCCTTGGCGGGCGACTCGACGATGAGCAGGTTCTTGGCCATGCGCAGATGCAATGGGCCCGGTTCGACCGGGCCCTTCCTATTCCAGTGTGCCCACATGTTCCGCCGCCGTGTCAAGCAGGCGGATTCCTCAGCGCCGCGCGTAACGTCCGTTTTCGACCATCACGGCGCCATCCAGTTCGAGCACCAGCAACATCGAAGACAATGCCGCAGCCGACAGCCCGGTGCGCCCGACGAGTTCATCCAGCGCCGCCGGTTCGGCGTCCAGCGCGCCGAGCAGGCGTAGGTACTCCGGGTCGCGCTGTGCGGCCTCGACCGCCGCGGGCGGCATATCGGGTACGCCCAGGCGCCGGCGCAAGTTTTCGGCAAGCAGGCCGCCGAGGCCGCGCAATTCCTCGATCACTTCCTCGGCGGTTTCGACGAGTTTGGCGCCGTCGCGGATGAGTTTGTGGCAGCCGCGCGCCAGCGGGCTGTGGATGGAACCCGGCAGCGCGAAGACCTCGCGTCCGGCTTCGTTGGCCAGGCGCGCGGTGATCAGCGACCCGGAGTTCAGCCCGGCTTCCACGACCAGCGTACCGAGGCTCAGGCCGGCGATCAGGCGGTTGCGGCGCGGGAAATTCTCGGGCTTGCCCGGCGTACCGGGCGCGAATTCCGAAACCAGCGCGCCGCTTGCGACAATGCGTTCGGCCAGGTCGCGATGTTGGCGCGGGTAGACCAGGTCCGGCCCCGTGCCGAGCACGGCGATGGTCCTGCCGCCGCCTTCCAGCGCGCCCTCGTGCGCCGCACCGTCGACACCTTC
>JAFEFP010000305.1 GCA_018240545.1 Pseudomonadota bacterium
CTCGGCTTCGGTCTGCTGCGCGTTCCAGGAATACGGAATTGCGTCCCAACCATGCTCGCGCCGCACCAGGATCCGGGTCTCGACGAGGCGGACGTGGCGCTTGTCCAGGCCCGTGCCATGGAAATCGTGCGCCGTGGCGTAGGTGCGCGCGACCGACTTGCCGTCGTGCACGTCGCCCGCTGGCAACGGGTAATAGAAGGTCTTGCTGATGATCGTGCCGACCGGAAAATCGAACGCGGCCGTGGCCTCATACTTGGCGGCCTCGCCCTTGGGCATCCACACCGTGCGCAACTTGTGCGCGTAGTCGCTGAACAGCGGCGTGTTCAGATCGTACGGCACGACCCCTTCGTTGAGGCGCAGCACGCTGCCGTCGTCGATGAGCACGTGCCAGTCGCTGAGCTTCGGTGGTTCGCCGTCGGCGAAGTAGTGCACCGGCGGCGCCGGGCCGCGCGCGCACGCGGCGAGCAGCACTGCGGCCAGCAACGGCAGGCGGCGCGCCAATGGCATGGAATCAGGCCTTGCCCGGCAGGGTGATCGCGGGCAGCTTGGCCAGTTCGCAGTCGAACGCCGACTTGTCCATGAGCTTCGGATTGGCGTATTTGTTCGGGCCATCGGCGTTGAGCACCTGGACGTTGCCGTTCTGGATGCAGATGCGCTCGTTCGCCGGCGGCTTGCCCCCGACGAGGTGGGTGGTGTCCTGATAGCCGTCCCAGACGACGTCGGGCAGGTGGCCGTTGATGCCGAACATCGAGATGCGCAATGCCTTCAGGTCGAGCCCTTCCGGCGAATCGCCGCCGCCCTTGAAGCGGTTGCCGTAGATGTAGATCGCGCGCGGATACGGATCGTAATGCGGATCGACGCCGGGCTTGTTGTAGTAGTTGGTCGAGAAGTACGCCGAGACGATGATGTTCGCGGTCTGGTTGTCGGCGATGTCGTTGTCGAAGATCTCGACATAGGAGTTCGAATTGATCACCACGCCGGAACCGGCCGGCACGCTGGCCACGGCGGCGCCCTTGGCGGCGAAGTTGGCGTGGTTGTTCTTGAAGACCTTGTTGTCGAATACGCGCGAGGCGCGCCCGGCCATGGTCAGGTTCGGCATGTTGAACACGAGGATGCCGCCGGCATTGTCGGTAGCGGTGTTGCCGTAGACGTCCGCGTCGACGCTGTTTTCGATCTCGATGCCGGCCACGTTGCGCTCGGCCCGGTTGCGGCGCACGATGATGTTGTGCGATTGGCCGACGTAGATGCCCGAATCGGATGCGGCGAATGCGGAGGAATCCTCGATCAGCACGTTCGTGCATTTGACCGGGTAGATGCCGTAGGCGCCGTTGGTCGTCTTTGCGCCTCCGGTCCATTCCACGCGCACGCCGGGGATCGTGATGTTGGTGCCGTCGTTGATCTTCAGACCATCGCCCTTGCTGTCCTCGATGGCCAGGTTCTCGATCGTGAAGTCATTGGCGTAGACGAGCATGCCTTCCGGCCCGGAAATCTGGTTCTTGAAGGACAGGATGGATTTGTCCGACCCGGCGCCGCGGACCGTGACACCGTTGGCTCGCAGCATCAACACACGGTCGAATTGGTGGGTGCCGGCCGGAATCTCGATCACGCTGCCGGGCTTGGCATCGAGCAGTTGTTGCTGCAGGTTCTGCTGGAACGCCTTGTCGGCATCGCTCAGCCCCTTCGCCGTTTCCTTGCCGCCTTGGCCGCAGGCCGCCAAGAACAATCCCAGTCCCACTACCAGCCAATGGCGCATTTGCCGTCCTCCCCGAGAATGGGGCGAATTGCAGCGGCTATGGGTCTGGCTGGCGAGGGCGAAGCGGGCAAGAAAGGGGGGCCAAGCGGTCATCCGGCACGATGGCGCGACAACTGCATCGCGCGCGGCGGGGCGCCGGTCCAGCGCTTGAAGGCGCGGCGGAATTCGCGCGGATCGCTGTACCCGACCGCGGCGCCGATTTCGCCGATGCGCAACGCACCGGCGCGCAGCAGTTCCAGCGCCCGCTCGGTGCGGATGCGGTCGTGGATTTCGCGGAAGACCTGGCCACAAGCCGCCAGATGCCGGCGCAGCGTGCGTTCGCTCAGGTTGAGGCCGGCGGCGATCTCGCCCAGGCGCGGATGCCGCTGCAATTGCAGGCGCAACATGCGCTCGACCGAGGCGACCACATCGCTCTGGCGCTCCAGGCTGGCGGACTGTTCGCGGCATATCGCCAGCGCCTGTTGCGCGCTTACCGGATGGTGGGTCGGCAGCACCATGTTCAGCCATTGGCCATCGACCACGGCACGGTTGTGGATGGCGCCGAAGCGAACCTCGCAGCGGAACAGGCGCCGATATTCGGCCGCGTAGGCCGGTTCCGGATACGTCAATTCCAGCCGCGCCAGCCGGAAACCGGGGCCAAGCAGGCTGCGGCAAAGCACGAGCGAACTGGAGAACAATTCTTCGCACAGGAACGGCAGCAGGGTTTCCGCTCTCGCGCGTGGGCGCGCGAGCAGGGCGCCCGCGCCGCCGTCGAGCTTCTCGAATTCGAGGTCCATCAGAGCGCCGCTGATCGGATGGTGTTCGATGCCGATCGCCATGGCCTCGCCGAACGTGCGCTGGGTCATCATCGCCAGGCCCAGCACGCCAAACGTGCCGAGCGACTGGCGCGAGCCGACGCGCAGTCCGATGTCGGCGAAGGGCAGGCTGCGCAACGCGCGCCGGATGATGATTACGGCCTGCCGGTAGGAGACGCGCGTGGCTGCCGCATCGATCTGCATGCGGGTGAGCCCCAGTCCCGCCAGCCAGGGCTCGACGGCCATGCCTTCCTCGTCCGCGACCTGGGCAAGGACGGCGAGGATCGTGGTGGGTATCGTCGCGGCAGAGTTGCGGACATCCTCCTCCTGCGGCGGAAGCAGAAATTTCGGGGCTCTCAAGGGGTGACGCATGTCAGTCGCATCGGTTCACGGTTTCCAGTGCGATTTCTATCACGAAGACGTGGGCATGGGTTGGTGCGCTGCCGCACGATTGAATGGCGCAAGGCGCCGTGCGAGAATCCCGGTCTCTGGAATCAGGTGGCTGGCGGGCAACCGCCGTCGAGAGTGCGACATGTCAACCAATACGCATTGAACCTAGGCGAAATCGCCACGACGCATATCAAGGCGCCGCGGCGCCTTTTTTTACGCTCGTCATTCCGGCAGGGATTGCCGGAATCCAGACTACATGGATGCCGGGGGGCGCGGGCCGGCAGCGCTTGCCGTCCCTGGCTTCAGGACTCCGGCATTCCATGCCGGAATGGCGGGATGACAGGAACCTTTCCCATGATCAACATCACTCTCCCCGACGGCAGCAAACGCCAATTCGACAATCCGGTGACGGTAGCCGACGTCGCCGCGTCCATCGGCGCGGGCCTGGCCAAGGCCGCTCTCGCCGGAAAGGTCGACGAAAAACTCGTTGACACGAGCTTCCGCATCGACCATGACGCCAGGCTTTCGATCATTACCGACAAGAGTCCCGAGGCGCTGGATGTCCTGCGCCATTCCACCGCGCACCTGCTCGCGCAGGCCACGCAGCGGCTGTTCCCGGACACGCAGGTCACGATAGGCCCGGTAGTCGAGAACGGGTTCTACTACGACTTCGCGCGCAAGGCGCCGTTCACGCCGGAGGACCTGGAGCGGATCGAGGCCGAGATGCACAAGATCGTGGCGGAAGCCTTGCCGGTCCAGCGCCGCGTCATCGGCAAGGACGATGCGATCAAGTTCTTCAAGGACAAGGGCGAGGTCTACAAGGCGCAGATCATCGACGAGATCATCCCGCCCGGGCAGGAGATTTCGCTGTACGGGCAGGGCGAATGGGTGGACCTGTGCCGCGGCCCGCACGTGCCGAACACGAACAAGCTGCGGGCCTTCAAACTGATGAAAGTCGCAGGCGCCTACTGGCGTGGCGATGCCAACAACGAGATGCTGCAACGCGTCTATGGCACGGCGTGGCTCAACGACAAGGACCTCAAGGCCTACCTGACGCAACTCGAGGAAGCCGAGAAGCGCGACCATCGCAAGATCGCCAGGCAGCTCGACCTGTTCCATTTGCAGGAAGAAGCGCCGGGCCTGATCTTCTGGCATCCCAAGGGTTGGGCCATCTGGCAGGTGGTCGAGCAGTACATGCGCCGCGTCTACCGCGAAACCGGCTACGGCGAGGTCAAGGCGCCGCAGGTGCTCGACGTTTCTCTGTGGAAGAAATCCGGCCACTGGGACAACTACAAGGACAACATGTTCTTCACGGAGTCGGAGAAGCGCACCTACGCGCTCAAGCCGATGAACTGCCCCGGCCATGTGCAGATCTACAACCACGGCCTGCACAGCTATCGCGATCTGCCGATCCGCTACGGCGAATTCGGTGGTTGCCATCGCAATGAGCCGTCGGGCGCGCTGCACGGCATCCTGCGCGTGCGCGGTTTCACCCAGGATGATGGCCACATCTTCTGCACTGAAGATCAGATCGAATCGGAAGTCACCGCGTTCCACCGGCAGGCGCTGAAGGTGTATTCCGACTTCGGTTTCACGGCTGATTCGAATGAGAACGTACAGATCAAGATCGCACTGCGTCCCGAGCCGCGCCTCGGCGACGACGCAACCTGGGACAAGGCCGAGAATGCGTTGCGCGTGGCGCTGAAATCCTGCGGTGTGGAATGGCAGGAACTGCCGGGCGAGGGCGCGTTCTATGGCCCGAAAATCGAGTATCACCTGAAGGATGCGATCGGGCGCACCTGGCAGCTCGGCACCATGCAGGTGGATTTTTCCATGCCCGGGCGCCTGGGCGCCGAATACGTGGGCGAGGATTCCCAGCGGCATACGCCGGTGATGCTGCACCGGGCCATCGTCGGCTCGATGGAGCGATTCATCGGCATCCTGATCGAGCACCACGCCGGAAATTTCCCGGCATGGCTGGCGCCGATCCAGGCCGTGGTCATGAATATCACCGATGCGCAGGCGGCTTACGTGGCCGAGATTGTCGCGGATCTGCAAAAGCGGGGATTTCGCGTCGAGGCGGACATCCGCAACGAGAAGATTGGCTACAAGATCCGCGAACACACCTTGCAGAAGGTGCCCTACCTGCTGGTCATCGGCGACCGCGAAAAGGAAGCGGGCCAGGTGGCCGTGCGCACGCGCGCGGGCGAGGACCTGGGCTCGATGTCGCTGGATGCCTTTGCGGCGCGGTTGCGCGATGGGTGAAGGGTTGCAAATCCTTGTAAATCAAGGATTCGTGTTGCGTCGCGGCGGGATTGTCGATAAAATTCGCGACCCGGATTTTCGAACGCAGGGCGCCGCCTGGACGTCTTGCGCAAGTTATTGATCAAGCAGGCTTGTTGGAGGGTTGGTTATCGCCACTGAAAAGTCTAACCGCAAGAACATGGAGATTCGTGTTCCGCGGGTGCGCGTCATCGGCGCCGATGGTGAGCAAGTCGGGGTTCTGGAACGCGATGCGGCATTGAGCATGGCGCAGGATGCGGGCCTCGATCTGGTGGAGATCCAGCCGACGGCCGATCCGCCGGTTTGTCGCATCATGGACTTCGGCAAGTTCAAGTTCGAGATGCAGAAGAAGGCGCATGCGGCCAAGCGCAAGACCCGGCAAGTGGAGATCAAGGAACTCAAGTTCCGGCCCTCGACGGAAGACGGCGATTACAACGTGAAGCTGCGCAACCTGCGGCGCTTTCTTGACGAGGGCGACAAGGTCAAGATCGTGGTGCGCTTCAAGGGCCGCGAGATGGCGCACACGGAACTGGGCGAGCAGATGGTCAAGCGCATCCAGGCCGACATCGTCAACGAATCGGTAATCGAGAGTTTTCCGCGTTTCGAAGGCCGCCAGATGGTGATGATGGTCGCTCCGAAGCGCAAGTAATGCATTTTGTGAATAGTGCGGTCAGGATGACCGCTTCTGGATTCCGCGATCAGGGATGAGCGCAAAAGCAATCGGAACCTGCCCGTGCGCAAGCATGGGCTTACAAGCAGGATCGAGCAGGGATGGAAAGCCACCGCATAGCGGGGCGCTCGGTTCGGTACTAAAACACGACAAAGGAGTTGGGCCATGCCCAAGATCAAGACCAATCGGGCCGCTGCCAAGCGGTTCCGCAAGACGGCGTCCGGCAAGTTCAAGGCCGGTCACGCCTTCAAGAGCCACATCCTCACCAAGAAGGCGACCAAGCGCAAGCGCAATCTTCGCGGCACGAACATCGTGCGCAAGGAAGATTCCGGTCGCATCGCCCGCATGTTGCCGTACGCCTGAAGGAGACGAACCATGGCACGAGTAAAACGTGGTGTCGTCGCACGCCGTCGGCACAAGAAAATCATCAGCCGCGCGAAGGGTTATTACAACGCCCGCCGCAAGGTCTTCCGCGTTGCCAAGCAGGCGGTCATCAAGGCCGGGCAATACGCCTACATCGGCCGCAAGCAGAAGAAGCGCCAGTTCCGCGCCCTGTGGATCGTGCGCATCAATGCCGGCGCGCGCCAGTTCGGGCTGTCCTACAGCCGCCTGATGAACGGCCTGAAGAAGGCCGGCATCACGGTCGACCGCAAGGTGCTCGCCGACATCGCCGTGCACGACATCAAGGCGTTTTCGGCTTTGGCGGAAAAGGCCAAGTCTTCGTTCGCGGCATAAGTTTCTGGCGTCATCCCGGCAGGGAATGCCGGGATCCAGGCCGCAAGGACGCCTTGCTCTGCAAAATTCCGGCATTGCCCTCCATGGCTTCTGGATTCCGGCAGTCCCTGCCGGAATGACGGGATAGAAGACGTGGAATCGCAAAATCCATCAGATGCGAGTAGCAGAGCCATCGATCAGGCTCTTGCCGAAATCGCCGGCGCCGCTTCGCTCGACGCACTCGAATCCCTGCGCGTGGCGCTGCTGGGCAAGAGCGGCCTCGTCACCGAGCAGCTCAAGGCGCTGGGCAAGCTTGCGCCGGAGGAACGCAAGGCGCAGGGAGCACAGGTCAATCGTGCCAAGGAGCGCTTGCAGGATGCCATCGCGCAGCGCAAGTTGGATCTGGAAGACGCGGCGTTCGATGCCCGCTTGGCGTCCGAACGTGTCGACATCACCCTGCCGGGCCGCAACGCGGACCTGGGCAGCATCCACCCGGTAACGCGCGCGCTGGAACGCATCGTCGACATCTTTTCGCGCCTGGGTTACGCGCAGGCCGATGGCCCCGAGATCGAGGACGACTACCACAACTTCGAGGCACTGAATTTCCCGGCTCACCATCCGGCGCGGGCCATGCACGACACGTTTTATTTCCCCGATGGGAAACTGTTGCGCACGCATACCTCGCCGGTGCAGATCCGCGCGATGAAGAACGCCAGGCCCCCGCTGCGCATCATCGCGCCGGGCAAGGTCTACCGCAGCGATTCGGACCAGACCCACAGCCCGATGTTTCATCAGGTCGAGGGCTTGCTGGTCGATGAGACGTCGAGTTTCGCGGATTTGAAGGGCACGCTTGCGGAGTTCGTGCGCGCCTTTTTCGAGCGCGATTTCCAGATGCGTTTCCGGCCGAGCTATTTCCCGTTCACCGAACCGTCCGCGGAAGTGGACATCCGCTGGGATCAAGCCGATGGCAGTGAGCGCTGGCTCGAAGTGCTCGGCTGCGGCATGGTGCACCCGAACGTGCTGCGCGAATGCGGCATCGATGCGGAAAGGTATACGGGCTTCGCGTTCGGCCTCGGCGTGGAGCGTTTCGCCATGCTGCGCTATGGCGTGACCGACCTGCGCGCGTTCTTCGAGAACGACGTGCGTTTCCTGCGCCAGTTCGGATGAGGAGGTGAAATGAAGTTTTCCGAGAACTGGCTGCGCGAATTCGTCAACCCGCCGGTCGATCGCGGCGAACTGTGCCGGCGCCTGACCATGGCGGGCCTGGAAGTCGAAGCGGTCGATGCACTCGGCGCAGGCTTGGATGGCGTGGTGATCGGCGAGATCGTCGATTGCGCGCCGCATCCGAACGCGGACAAGTTGCGTGTTTGCCAGGTTTCCGTCGGCAAGGACGCGCCGTTGCAGATCGTTTGCGGTGCGCCGAATGCGCGCGTGGGCCTGAAGGCACCCCTGGCGATGATCGGCGCGAGGCTGCCGAACGGGGTCGAGATCAGGAAGGCGGCGCTGCGCGGCGTCGAGTCGAACGGCATGCTGTGCTCGGCCAGGGAATTGGCGCTGGATGGCGACGCATCGGGCCTGCTCGAGTTGCCCGTCGACGCGCCGGTCGGCACGGCGCTGGCAGGCTATCTGGCGCTGCCTGATGCAGGCATTGAATTGAAGCTCACGCCGAACCGTCCGGATTGCCTGGGTTTGCGCGGGCTGGCACATGATGTTGCCGCGTTGTTCGGGGTGACCGCGAAGGAGCCGGCATCGGCTTCGATTGGGGCAGTTTCCGATGCGCGCCGCGAAGTGAGGCTCGATGCCGGCGCCGATTGCCCGCGCTACGTGGGCCGGGTGATTGAAGGCGTGGATGCGGCGGCGAAGTCGCCGCTGTGGCTGGCCGAGCGCTTGCGCCGCAGCGGCATCCGCCCGATCAGCGCGATCGTGGATGTCACGCAGTACGTGATGCTGGAGCTTGGCCAGCCGATGCACGCCTACGACATGGGCAAGCTCGATGGTGCGATCCAGGTGCGTCGTGCGCGCGCCGGCGAAAGGGTGAAGTTGCTCGATGGCAACGAACACGCACTGGTGCCGGATTTTCTCGTCATCGCTGATTCCAGCAACGTGGTTGGGCTCGCCGGCATCATGGGCGGAATCGATTCGCGCGTCGTCGACGCGACCCGTGATGTCTTTCTCGAGGCCGCGCATTTCGCGCCGGCCGCGATCATGGGCCGCGCGCGCAAGCTCGGCTTGCACACCGATGCCTCGCACCGCTTCGAACGCGGCGTCGATCCGCAATTGCCGCGCCTGGCGACGGAACGCGCCACGCGATTGATCCTCGATGTTTGCGGCGGCAAGCCGGGGCCGGTCATTGAGACCGTGCAAGCTGATGCGTTGCCGAAGCCGGTGGCGGTGATGCTGCGCCGTGCGCGCCTTGCGCGCGTACTCGGCGTTACCGTGGCCGATGGCGAAGTCGAGCGCATTCTCGGCGCGCTGGACATGCGCGTCGAGAAGACCGCGGAGGGCTGGCGCGTGACGCCGCCGACGCGGCGCTTCGACATTGCGATCGAGGAAGACCTGATCGAGGAGATCGCGCGCATCCACGGCTACGACCGCGTTCCCACGCGGGCGCCGAGCGGCGAGCTGCGGCTGCACCTGCCTGCGGAAGCGGAAATCCCGCGCGCGCGCCTGCGCGCGCAACTGGCCGCGCGCGGCTACCGCGAGGCGATCTGCATGAGTTTCGTCGCGCGCGAGCTGCTCGAACGCTGGGAACTGGCGGGGGGTGCGGTTGCCCTGGCCAATCCGTTGAGTGCCGATCTGGCGGTCATGCGCACCTCGCTGCTGCCCGGTCTGGTCGAAGCGCTCAAGTACAACCGCAATCGCCAGCAGCAGCGCGTGCGCCTGTTCGAGATGGGCCTGGTTTTCCAGGTCGATGGCGAACTGCGGCAGACGCCGCGACTGGCAGCGGTGGCCTGCGGCCGCGCCTTGCCGGAAGGCTGGGCGACCGACAAGCGCGACATCGATTTCTTCGACCTCAAGGCCGACCTCGAATCGCTCAACGCCTTGGCGGGCGGTGCTCGGGAGTTCGCGTTCGTCCCGGCCACCGAACCGTGGCTGCATCCGGGACGCAGCGCTCGCTTGATGATCGACGGCACGCCTTCCGGCGTGGTCGGTGCCCTGCATCCGCGCCTGGCGAAGGCGCTGGACGTGGACGGTGATGTCCATGTTTTCGAGGCGCAGTTGAACCCCCTTGCCGCGGGCATCGTGCCGCGGGCCAGGCCGATTTCGGCATTCCCCATGTTGCGCCGCGACATCGCCGTGGTCGTTCCCGACGCCGTCAGCTATGCCGCAATCGAAAGCTGCGTGAAGGAGGCGGTCGGGCAGCATCTGACGGAAGTCATTGTTTTTGACCGCTACTCCGGCCAGAATCTCGGTTCCGGTGCAAAAAGTCTCGCTATAGGCTTGATTTTGCAGGACGATTACCGCACTCTTACGGTCGAAGATGCGGATCGTTGCGTGACACAGGCGGTTGCGGCACTGGAAAGCCGGTGTCAGGCAAGGCTTAGGGGGTAGCATGGCGTTGACCAAGGCAGAGATGGCCGAGCGGTTGTTCACCGACGTCGGTCTTAACAAGCGCGAAGCCAAGGAATTCGTCGATGCGTTCTTCGATGCCATTCGTGAAGCGCTCGAAAAAGGGGAGCAGGTGAAGTTGTCGGGTTTCGGCAATTTCGACCTGCGTCAGAAGAACCAGCGTCCGGGGCGCAACCCCAAGACGGGCGAGGAAATTCCGATTTCCGCCCGCCGCGTGGTCACGTTCCGTCCGGGACACAAGCTGAAAATCCGGGTCGAATCCTATGCTGGATCAGGGCAGCAATAGCGAATTGCCGGTCATCCCGGCGAAACGCTATTTCACCATCGGCGAAGTCAGTGAACTGTGCGGCGTCAAGCCGCATGTGCTGCGCTATTGGGAGCAGGAATTCCCCAACCTGAAGCCGGTCAAGCGCCGCGGCAACCGCCGCTACTATCAGCGCCACGACGTGCTGATGATCCGCCAGATCCGTTCCTTGCTGTACGACCAGGGTTTCACCATCACTGGCGCGCGTGCCCGCCTCGAGGGCCAGCAGGCGCGCATGGAAGTGAGCATCTCCAACCAGATCGTGCGGCAGGTGCGCATGGAACTGGAAGAGGTGCTGCAGATTCTCAAGCGTTGAATCGCTTATAATCCCTCCACGTCGGGGCGTAGCGCAGCCTGGTAGCGCATCTGCCTGGGGGGCAGGGGGTCGTGGGTTCGAATCCCGCCGCCCCGACCAAAATGAAAAAATGGGCCCGCCAGGGCCCTTTTTCATTTTGGCCAAGGTGGGGCTGAGATACGGCGCGCAGCGACAGCAAAGCGCCGGTTCGACGGCGCAAGCAATACTTTCGACATCGCCGCCGGGTTCGGGCATAAAATCCTGCCATGCGTAACTTGATTGCGCGCAAGCATCTGTCTTGGTCGGGCGTCGTCGGTGGCAGGATCGCGCGTGTTTGCTTGCGCTCCATCTCCCTGTTCTTGTTCCTGATGCCTGCCGCTCTGGCGCGGGCGGATTCAACGGCAGCATCCGTGTCCGGCTCGAATCTTCCCGAGTACGGGCTGCCGTTCATCCGCAATTTCGATCCATCCGAATATGGCGCAGGAGCCCAGAACTGGGCTTTCGCCCAGGATGCGCAAGGCGTGATCTACGTCGGCAATGGCGATGACGGTGTCCTCGTGTTCGATGGCGCCCGATGGCAGCGGATCGCCATTCCCAACCTGAGCATCGTTCGCTCGCTGGCAGCCGATGCGGACGGCAGGGTCTATGTTGGCGCTGTCGGAGAGTTGGGTTACCTCGCTCCGGACGCCGCGGGGCAACTGCGCTACGTCTCGCTGCTTGACCGCATTCCTGCGGGCAACCGGGATTTCGCCGACGTCTGGCGAGTGTTTGCGACCGATCAGGGCGTGTTTTTCCACACCGGCAAGTACCTGTTCAGGATACGTGGCAAGGATGTCACCGTCTGGCCATCGGCCACCTCGTTTCATCTGGTCTTCTGGGTCAGGCATTCCTTGTATGTCCGCGAGGTCGGCAAGGGCCTGATGCGACTCGACGGTGATCGACTGGCGCTTGTGCCAGGCGGGGACCGCTTTGCAAGCGAGAAGATCTATGCGCTCCTGCCGTGGGGCGACACCGGTGCCGGGTCGGGCGACCTGTTGATCGGTACGCGCACCCAGGGTTGGTTCATTTTTGATGGAACCCGTTATCAGCCATGGCGGACGGAAGGTGACGCGATCCTGAAACGGGCGCAACTCGAAGACGCGAGCTGGCTGGCGAATGGCACGCTCGCCATCGCAACGCTGCAGAACGGCGTGATTCAGCTCGACACGAATGGACGCTTGCTGCGGCACCTGACCAAGACCAACGGACTTGCGGACAATGTCGTCTACAAGTTGTTCGAGGACAGGCAGCGCGGCTTGTGGCTGGCGCTGGACACCGGAATCTCGCGGGTGGATCTGGGATCGCCGCTGAGCCGTTTTGATGATCGCACCGGGTTGCCGGGCGCTTTGCTGGCATTGCAGCGACATGCCGGTCGCTTGTATGCCGGCACGACGCTGGGCCTGTTTCGGTTGGACTCCGATGCCGAAGGTGGTGCCCGGTTCGATCAGATCACCCAGGTTCCCAGTGACAGCTGGGCACTGCTGGATACGGGAGACGCACTGCTGGTCGGCACGCATGCAGGCGTCTTCGAGATCCGTGGTGGGCACGTCAAGCTGGTTCGTGCCTCTGAGCGGATCTCCGAAACCCTGCTGCGGTCGCGGCGCGATCCTGCGCGCGTGTTCATCGGCCTGCAGGATGGACTCGCATCGATGCGGTTGGAGGGTGACCGATGGGTTGACGAAGGGCGGGTTCCGGGCATCACCGAAGAAACCAGAACCCTGTTCGAGGAATCTGATGGACGGCTGTGGCTCGGCAGCATCGATGGCGGCGCCATGCGAGTGACTTTTCCGCGCGCTTGGGCGGGAACCAAAGCGGGCGGTGAGCCAGTTCGGGTGGAGCGGTTCGATGCCGTACACGGCTTGCCCATTGGCTGGACAATGGTCTGGTCCATTGACGGCATGCCGCGCTTCACCAGTGCCTCGGGCGGTCTCTTTCGATTCGACGAAAGCACTCGGCGTTTTTCCGAGGATCCGCGCTTCGCCAGTCTGTTTCCGGCCGGGCCGCGCGCCATGCTACCCGTGGTGGACGATGCGACGCGGCGTGTATGGATGGAGGCCGACGATCCATTGGGCAGAACCCAGGAGGTCGGAGCAGCCGTGATCGGTGAAAAAGGGATGTATCGCTGGGAGACGACCCCGTTGCAGCCCATATCCGGCAGTCATATCCAGGCTATCCACTGCGACAGCGATGGCGTGGTCTGGTTTGGCGGTGCCAGGGGGTTGTTCCGATATGACTCCCGGATCCCGGCCAGGGACAATTCCGGTTTCAATGCCCTGATACGCGCGGTGACGGCGCACGACGGTCAGCGTATTTTCAGCGCGGGCAACACGATGCCGCAGGTGGCGTTTGCGCACAACTCGTTGCGAGTCGGCTTCGCTGCGACGAGCTTTAATTTCCTGGAAGCCAACCGTTTCCAGGTTCTCCTTGATGGACTGGATCGCAACTGGTCCACCTGGAGCAGCGAAACCTATCGCGACTACACCAACTTGCCGGAAGGTGTTTACCGGTTTCGCGTACGCGCTCGCGATGTCTACGGCAATACCAGTGCCGAGGCAGTGTCTGCCTTTCGCATCCTGCCGCCCTGGTACCGTACCTGGTGGGCCGAACTGCTGATGGCCGGTGCCGGCTTGATGGCGATCGTGGCCTTCGTGCAGGCACGCACCCTGCGTCTGCGCAGGCGCCAGCGGGATCTGGAGCGCCAAATCGACGCACGGACAGCCGAAGTGGTGCGTCAGAAGGAAATCGTCGAAAACAGGAATCGTGAAGTCGAGCTGCAACGTGTGGCCGCCGAACAGCAAAAAGCAATCGCCGAGTTGGCCCATCGCAATATCGCCTTGCTCTCCGAAATCGGACGGTTGATTACCGCCTCTCTGGACCCGGAAGCCATCATGCAAACGCTGTATGAGCACGTCGACAAGCTGATGGACGCCAGCGTGTTCGGTGTTGGTTTGTACGACGAAGAAAATGCGCTGATCCGGATTCCGTTCGCGATGGAGCTTGGCAAGCGCATGGTTGCGTATTCGCGCCGGATGGATGAGCCCAACCAACTCGCGGTCTGGTGCATCGCCAATCGCAAGGACGTGTTCATCAACAATCTTGCCGCCGAAGCAAGGCGGTACACGGGCGACGCCGAAAAGGCTTCGGCGCGACTGACCGGCATTCCATTGGCGGATGGTTCACCGCGCAACACGCCCGTGGCGATGATCTACGTGCCGCTGTTGGTCAAGGATCGCGTCCTGGGGATGATTTGTGTCCTGAGTTTCCGCACCCACGCTTACGCGCCTGTCCATCTGGACATGTTGCGCACGCTGGCGGCCTATACCGCGATCGCGCTGGACAACGCCGAAGCGTCGGTCGAACTCGAACGGGCGCAAAAGCAATTGTTCCAGCAGGAATCGATGGCGTCGCTGGGGCGGCTGGTTGCCGGTGTCGCGCACGAAATCAACACACCGCTGGGCATCGGGGTCACCGCGGCGTCCCATCTGGACACCGTGGTGGCTGCAATCGATTCAAGCTTGCGTGATGCCCAAATTGTGGACTTGCGGAAAGAACTCGAGGATGCACGTGACTGCATCGAGCTTGTGCTCAACAATCTCGGCAGAGCCGCGCATCTGGTCAAGAGCTTCAAGCAGGTGGCAGTCGACCAATCCACGGAAACGAGGCGACGGGTGGCCGTGCGAGATTATCTCGATGATGTCGTGACGTCGCTGGGCCCACGACTGCGGGCGACGGCGCATCGCATCGAAGTCGAATGTGCACCTGATCTGGAAATCGATACCTATCCGGGAGCGCTCTATCAGATCGTCGCCAACATGGTCCTGAATTCGCTGACGCACGCTTTTGAGGGCGTAGCGGCAGGATGGATCCGGATCGTGGCGCGACGCACGGGAGACAATCTGGAATTGCGGTGCGCAGACAACGGCCGCGGGATGACGGAAGACGTTCGCGCCAGGGTCTTCGATCCATTTTTCACGACGCGCCAGGGTTCCGGAGGTACCGGGCTTGGGCTGCATCTCGTCTACAACCTCGTCCACCAGTTGCTGCGTGGCGTCATCGAGTGTGAGAGTTCGCCGGGGCAGGGCACCACGTTCGTGATTCGAATTCCGCTGGTCGAGGGCGATATCGCCCCGGCGGCATTACCCGGAGCGAGTGCGGGCGTCACTCGACCGGAAGCATCGAACGTCGCCAGAGAGTCATTCCCGTGATCCGCCCCGGGAGCGCCTGACCGGATCCGTGTTCTTGCGCGGGGTTTTTCCGCGCAATCGAATCGGTCGATCAGGACGGTTTCGCTGCGCTGGCCCCGGAACGCGTGCATGAGCGGATGCGCGTGCATCATGTGCTTTGCGCATAAGCACATGGCGCCGTGCCCTTTCCGATCGGGCCGGTTGTGCCCGGACAATCACTCGTGTGCGGACGTTTAGACGTCCAGTATGAATCGTGATTCGCATGTCCAACGCCGCCAGCGCCATCATACCGCTCGCCGAGCCCCGGCGTGAACTGCTTGCGCGCCTGGTCGACGGACTGGACGCCGCGGCGCTCAACTGGCTGTCCGGGTATGCGGCCGGACTGGCGGAGCAGGCCGGGACGGTCGCTTCCGTCCCGGTGACCGGCCTCGCCGTTTCGCGGCGCCTGACCGTGCTCTACGGCAGCCAGACCGGCAATGCCAGGCGCATGGCCGAGCGCTTGTTCCATGACGTGCAGGCGACGGGCCTGGCCGTGCGCCTGGTTCGTGCGGACGCCTATCCGCTGCGCGAGTTGGCGGACGAACGCCTGCTCGCGCTCGTCATCAGCACGCACGGTGATGGCGACCCGCCGGACGATGCGCGCGGTTTCGTCGAGTTTCTTGCCGGCACGCGCGCGCCGAAACTGCCGGAGCTGCGTTACACCGTGCTCGGACTGGGCGATTCGAGCTATCCCAAATTCTGCTCGATTGGCCGCGCCATCGACGCACGCCTGGCCGAACTCGGCGCCGCGCGCTTCGTCGAGCGGGCGGATGCCGACGTGGACTTCGAGACGGCTGCGAAACCGTGGCTTGCGCGCGCGCTGGCCGAAGCGCGCGAGGCGCTGAAGACGCCGTTGGCCACGGTGACGCCGTTGCGCCCGCATGTTGTCCCGGCGACGGCATGGTCACGGGAGCGGCCATTCGCCGCCGCGGTGCTGGCCAATCAGCGCATCAGCGGAAGAGGTAGCGCCAAGGACATCCGTCACATCGAACTGGCGCTCGAAGGCTCGGGCCTGAGCTACGAGCCGGGGGACGCCCTGGGCCTGTGGCCGCGCAATCCGCCGGAATTGGTCGACGCCGTATTGGCGATCCTCAGGCTCGATGGCGAGCGTGTGGTCGAACACGAGGGCGCGCGCCTGCCGCTGCGCGAATGGATGACGGCACGCCGCGAGTTGACGCGCCTGTCGCGTCCCTTTGTCACGCAGCACGCCGCGCGCGCACACAGCACCGAGCTTCAGCACGTGCTGGCGCCGGAACGGTCGGCGGACCTCGCCGTGTTGCTGCGTACGCAGCAGGTGATCGATCTGCTGCGTGCATATCCAGCGGACTGGACCGCTGAGGAACTCGTCGCCGCCTTGCGACCGTTGACGCCGCGGTTGTATTCGATCGCGTCCAGCCGCA
>JAFEFP010000306.1 GCA_018240545.1 Pseudomonadota bacterium
ATTCGCCGCGCCACCAGCGCGAAGTCGAGGACAAGTTGCGCGATGCACTGCGCCACGACCGCGCGCGCGTGCAGATCGGCAAGATCTCGCGCTTCGGCCTGCTCGAGATGTCGCGCCAGCGCCTGCGTCCGTCGTTGGGCGAATCCACCCAGAGCGTGTGTCCGCGCTGCGAGGGCCATGGCCGCGTGCGCAGCGTGGAATCGCTGTCGCTGTCGGTGCTGCGCCTCGTCGAAGAACAGGCGATGAAGGAAAAGACCGGCCAGGTGCTGGTGCAGGTGCCGGCGATGGTGGCCAACTTCCTGCTCAACGAAAAGCGCAAGAGCATCGTCGAGATCGAACAGCGTCATGATGTGCCGGTGATCGTGGTGGCCGACGAAAAACTCGAAACCCCGCACTTCCACATCGAGCGCATTCGCGCCACCGAAATCAGCAGCGACGCCAAGCCCAGTTACGAACGCCTTACCCCGACGGTCGCGGTTCCGCCACCGCAGGTCGCCAAGCCCAATGCCGAGCCGGAGAAGCCGGCCGTGAGCGGCATCGTGCCGGCCAGTCCCGCGCCGGTGCGCGAAACGCCGGAACCCGTCGCCACTCCCGCGCACGCGCCGACTCCAGGACTCTTTGCGCGCATGCTGGGTTGGTTCCACAAGCCGGCGGCTCCCGAAAAGACGCTTGCCGAACTCGTCCCGGCCGCTGCGCGCGGAAAGCCGGCGCGCGGCAGTGGGCAGCCACGTCGTGACGAAAAGCGCGGCGACACGCGCGGCCAGCGCGACCGCGAGCGCTCGCGCGATGGCGGCAACCGGCAGCAACAGCAGCGCCGCGAGCAACGCCCGCCGCACGACGCGTCCCGTGCCGAAGCACAGCGTCAGCCGAACCAGCAACCCTCGCCACAGCGAAAGCCGCAGCCCGCCCAACAGCCGGCCGCGGATCGGCCGAAACGAGAAGCCACACCCAGCGTCGCGCCGGTCAATCCGAACGCGATCACCCCGGCGGTTGCCTCCGCGAACACCGTGGCCGCCCCGGTACCGGCAGTGCCGCCGCATGGTGAGGCAGCCGGTGACGAATCGACCCGCTCGCGCCGCCGCGGTCGCCGTGGCGGACGTCGTCGCCGCAAGAATGAAGGTGGAAGCGACCTGCACACGGCGGACGCCGCGGCTCCGGTGGTTTTCGATTTCGACGATGAAGAGGCGGACCACACCTCGCATGCGACGCCGATGGCGGTCGAGGTAGCGCCGCCCATCGCGCCAGGACCGTCGACGTCCGCTCCGAGCGCGCCCGTGATGCATGCGGCTTCGCCTGCGCCCACGATGGTGCCAGCACCGATGGCCGCACCCGCGATGACGCAAGCGCCGAAGGCCGCGGTCGTTCCCGTACCGGTCGTACCGCAGCCGCCGGCCGCACCGCCAGTCGCTGCAACGCCAGCGCCGGCCACTCCCGGACCCGTCAAGGCGATGCCCGCGACGGTTGAAGTCAAGCCACCGTCCATCGCGCCAACGCCGGCGATGCCGCCACGCGAAACCGCGCCGAGTGCGAAAACGCAGGCCGCACCAACGCCACCGGCAGCGCAACGCGAAATCGTGCCGAGCGCTCCGCTTTCGCCAACGCCCGTGCAGGCATTCGCACCGATGCCGCGCGAAGCGCCATCACCGGCGCCTGCCGCGACCGCAGCACCTGCAGTCCAGCCGGTGTCGCCGCCCAAGCCGACAACGCCGCCGGCCCCGACTGTCGTGCCGCCGACATCACCGGCTGCGCACCCGGCAATCCCGACTGTGGCGCCTGTCGCTCCCAAGCCGGTCGGCGCACCTGCGCCAGCACCCGCTCCGGCCGCACAGCCCGCACCCCCGGTTGCACCACCGCGCCCGATGCCACCGACACCGGTGTTGATGCCGAGCCTGCCGCTGCCACTGCCGCCACGCTTCGTGCCGCCGCCGATCGTCGTCACGCCGAAGCCGGGGCCGGCAAATCCGCCGCCGGCGGCCTCTCAACCAGGCGCCAAACCGGTCGTCGAGGCACCGCCCAAGCCGACGGAAGAACCGCACCAGTGATGGCAATCCGGCGTGGCGCGTCAATGCGTCATGCCGTAATGCGCGCAGGGCTTTCCAACAGACCGTGCGCGCTGGCCAGGTGCGCCAGCGCCACGACGTTGTCGATGCCGAGTTTTTCGAACAGCCGTGCCTTGTAGGTCGCCACGGTTTTTTCGCTCAGGTGCAGGCGCGTGGCAATGTGTTTCGCGGCGCGGCCCTGCGCCAGCATCATCGCAACCTCGAGTTCGCGAGCGGACAGATCCTCGAATGGCGAGGCGTCGCCTTCCATCGTCGCCAGCGCCAATTGCTGGGCGATGTCGCCACCCAGGTATCGCTGGCCGTCGGCGACTTTGCGCACGGCCTTGACCAATTCCTCGGCAGGACATCCCTTGGTCAGATAACCGCTCGCGCCGGCTTCGAGCAGGCGTTTCGGGAACGGTGCCTCGTCCACCATCGTCAGGATCACGATACGCGTCGCGAGTTTCGCCTTGCGCACGCGTTCGGTGACCTCGATGCCGGAAACACCCGGCATGTGCACGTCGACGAGGGCGATGTCCGGTTTGATTTGCCTGATGAGTGCAAGTCCGCGTTCGCCGTCTTCGGCCTCACCGGCGATTTCAATGTCCGGCTGCTTTTCCAGGATCAGGCGCAAACCGGTGCGCACCAGCGCGTGATCGTCCACCAGCACGATGCGGATCATCGCAATCCCCCGTTGTTTCCCCGCGCACAACGTAGCGCGATGCGCGCGCTGGGGCAAGGGATGGCGGAGAGGGTGGGATTCGAACCCACGGTGGTATCGCTACCACGCCGGTTTTCAAGACCGGTGCCTTAAACCGCTCGGCCACCTCTCCAGCAACGAAAGCTAGGCGATTCTTTCGACCCCGCCCATGTAACTACGCAGCGCCGAAGGAACAGTAATCGACCCGTCGGCGTTCTGGTAGTTTTCCATCACCGCGATCAGGGCGCGACCGACGGCGACGCCGGAGCCATTGAGCGTGTGCAACAGCTCGGGCTTGCCGGTTTCCGGATTGCGCCAGCGCGCCTGCATGCGCCGCGCCTGGAAGTCGGTGCAATTCGAGCACGAGGAAATCTCGCGATAGGTGTGCTGCGACGGCAACCACACCTCCAGGTCGTAGGTCTTGGCGGCGGAAAAACTCATGTCGCCGGTGCACAGCAGCACGCGGCGGTACGGCAATTCGAGTTTCTCCAGCACGGTTTCGGCGCAGCGCGTCATGCGCTCGTGTTCGGCCCAGCTTTCGGACGGCTTGCAGATCGTCACCAGTTCGACCTTTTCGAACTGATGCTGGCGAATCATGCCGCGCGTATCACGGCCGGCAGCGCCGGCTTCTGCGCGAAAGCACAGCGAATGCGCGGTCAGGCGCAGCGGCAGTCTTTCCGCGTCGACGATTTCGTCACGGACGAGGTTCGTCAGCGAAATTTCCGACGTGGAAATCAGATACCGCTTCTGCTCGCCCAGTTGCGTGGCGAACATGTCGTCCTCGAACTTCGGCAATTGGCTGGTGCCGTACAAGCTGTCGGCATTGACGATCACCGGCACATTGCATTCCAGATGCCCGTGTTCTTGCGTGTGCAAATCGAGCATGAACTGCGCGAGCGCGCGATGCAGGCGCGCCAGTTCGCCGCGCAGCACGGTGAAACGCGCGCCGGAAAGCTTGGCCGCAACCTCGCCATCGAGCCAGCCATGGCGCGCGCCCAGCTCCACATGATCCTTCACGACGAAATCAAATTTGCGCGGCGTGCCCCACGCGTGGACCTGCTTGTTGTCGCTTTCGTCCTTGCCCTGCGGAACCGACCCGTCGGTCAGATTCGGGATGCCGAGCGTGATCGCGGACAACGCCGCTTGGATCTCCGCAAGGGCCTGCTCGTTGGCCTTGAGCTGGTCGCCGATGCCGGCGACCTCGGCCATCAGCGCGGAGGTGTCCTCGCCCTTGCCCTTGGCCATGCCGATCGCCCTGGAGCGCGTGTTGCGCAGGTTTTGCAGGTCCTGCGTGCGCATCTGCGCGGCCTTGCGCCGTGCTTCCAGCGACTCGATGGCGGCCGTGTCGAGCACGTAGCCGCGTGCCGCAAGTTGCCCCGCAACGCTGTCCAGGTGTCCGCGCAAGAGTGCCGGATCGAGCATGGTGAAGTCCCGGAAGATTCGATGCCGAATTATATCGCAGCGCGCGCGGGCTCGACCCAGATTTTCAGCAGCAGTGCGGCGAGGATGGCGCAACCCGCGCCGAATCCGAAAGCGAACATCGGGGATTCCATCTGCCACAGCCAGCCGAACACGATGGAGGCCGGCAACAGGAACAAGCCGACGACAAGGTTGTACCAGCCGAAGGCCGTGCCAGACGATTCACGCGGCACGAGATCCGCGACCAGCGCCTTTTCCGCGCCTTCGGTGGCGGCGAGGAACACACCGTAGCCGGCGAACATCGGCCACAGGATCCAGGTGTAGCCATGCTGCACGCCGAGGATGAAATAGAAGACGGCATACACGATCCAGCCGGAAACGATCAGGCGGGTGCGGCCCAGTCGATCCGACAGGGCCGACAGCGGCGTGGACAACAGCGCCGCGACCAGCGACACCATCGCCCACAGCACCGGCACTTCCACCTGCGGCAACCCCAGGTCGCGCGCGCGCAGGAGCAGGAACATGTTCGAGGAATTGCCGAGCGTGAACAGCGCCAGCACGAGCAGATAACGCCGGAAGGCCGGCGGGAACTCGCGCAAGGTCCACGAAAACGTGGCCGGCTTGCGCGCAGGTCTGGGAGCGGCATCGTCTTTCAAAAACAGCGCCAACGCGATCACGATGGCGCCGGGAACGATGGCCCAGAGAAAGATGTGGCGCAGCGACATGCCGGCCGCCAGCATCGTCGCGGCCGCGAGCGGGCCGATCACCGCGCCGAAGTTGTCCATCGCGCGATGGAAGCCAAACGCGAGGCCGCGTTCCGAGGCGCCCACGCTGTGCGCCAGCATCGCATCGCGCGGCGCCGAGCGCAGGCCCTTGCCGACGCGGTCGGCGAAGCGGCAGGCCAGCACCCCGAGCCAGCTCGTGGTCAATCCGAGCAACGGGCGCGCGAAACCGGCGATGGTGTAGCCGCCCAGCACCCAGTATTTGACATGGCGCGTGCGGTCGGCGAGCACGCCAGCGAACAGTTTCAAAAGACTGCTGACCGCTTCGGCGATGCCTTCGATGATGCCCAGCGCCTTGGGCCCGGCCATGAGCACGCTGGCCAGGTAAAGCGGCACCAGCGGATAGATCATGTCGCTGGCTGCATCGTTCATGAGGCTGATGACGCCGAGCAGCCAGACCGTGCGCGGCAATTTGCGGATGGCGGCGATCACGGTACGCCGTCATGCCGGCAGGGATTGCCGGCATCCAGACTGCACGGATGCTGCACATGGAATTTGGATTCCCCGCGTTCGGCTGCTGCCGACGCGCGACCATGCCGGAATGACGAGCAGGAAGTCACGTGTCCTTCTCTCTGCGCAAATTGGCGCGCGCCGCTCGGATTGATTGCAACTTCTCGCGAATCTTTGCCTCCAGCCCGCGTTCGGCCGGCTGATAAAACTCACGCCCGGCGAGCGCATCCGGCAGACATTGCTGGTCGAGGGCGATGCCACCTTCGACATCGGGATCGTATTGATAGCCTTTGCCGTAGCCAAGTCCCTTCATCAATTTCGTGGGCGCGTTGCGCAAGTGCATGGGCACATCCAACGTGCCCGTTTCCGCGATCGCTCCCTTCACTTCGCCGAACGCGGCGTAGGCGGCATTGCTCTTGGCTGCGACAGCAAGATAAATCGCGGCTTCTGCCAGCGCGAGCTCGCCTTCCGGCGCGCCCAGGCGCTCGAACGTGTTCCAGGCTTGCAGTGCGAATTGCAATGCGCGCGGGTCGGCGAGGCCGATATCCTCGATGGCCATGCGTACCAACCGACGTGCCAGATAGGCGGGATCGACGCCGCCATCGAGCAGGCGCGTGCACCAGTACAGCGCCGCGTCCGCATCGGACGAACGCACGGACTTGTGCAGGGCCGAGATCTGGTCGTAGAACTGCTCGCCGCCCTTGTCGAAACGGCGTGTGCGGTCGGCAAGGACTTGCGCCAGCGTCGTCTCGTCGACGACGCCATCGTGTGCCACATCGGCGGCGATTTCGAGCAGGGTCAGCGCGCGCCGCACGTCGCCGTCGGCGGCCTGCGCAATCAGGTCGAGCGCATGATCATCGATTTGCAGATTCGCTTTGCCAAGCCCGCGCTCTTCATCGCGCAATGCACGCCGAAGCGCCTGGACGATCGCCACGGTGGATACCACATCCATGACGTGCACCCGGCAGCGCGAAAGCAGCGCCGAGTTCAGTTCGAACGAAGGATTTTCCGTGGTCGCGCCGACGAAGAGGATCACGCCGCGCTCGATGTGCGGCAGGAACGCATCCTGCTGCGCCTTGTTGAAGCGATGGACTTCATCGACGAACAACACGCTGCGCCGGCCTTGGGCGAAGCGTGCTTCCGCCTCGGCCAGCGCCGCGCGCACCTCGGCGATGCCGGACAGCACCGCCGAAATCGCGCAGAATTCCGCGTCGGCATATTTCGCCAGGAGCAGCGCGAGGGTGGTCTTGCCGCAGCCCGGCGGGCCCCACAACACCATCGAATGCACGTGCCCCGCCTCGATGGAACGGCGCAAGGGCGTGCCGGGTCCGAGCAACCGCGCCTGCCCGACGATCTCGTCCAGCGTGCGCGGCCGCATGCGCTCGGCGAGCGGCTTCAGCGCATCGGATTCCGGAAACAGTCCGGAAACGACAGCCTTGGTTTGACGTGGCATCCGCGCATCATACGCGATGCCCGCCACGCACATACCGATGCCGATAGAGGGTGTAGGCGACACCGACAGCACCGGTCAGGATCGCAGGCAACAGCAGGGCGCGTTCCTGCCATGTCGCATACGCAAACGCGCTGGCAATGCCACCGCCGAGGAAGCCCGCGAACAAGACGCCATACAAGCGAATGCGCCGGGTGTCGATCGCGATGCCGCGCAGCCATTGCCCGAGAAACGTCCCCAGATCGGTGACGATCCCGGACATGTGGCTGGTTCGCACCACCGCGCCGCTGAAGGTGCCGGCCATGGCGTTTTGCAGGCCGCAGGCCATCGCCGCGAGCCACAAGCCATAATCGCTTTGTGCGTGCAGCAGGGGTACGGCGGCGAACAACAGGATCGACTCGCATGCCAGCGCGACGCCGTAACGCCGGCCCAGCCGCAGCGCACTGTCGCCGATGATCAGACCGCTCGTCGCGCAGCCGGCGACGAATGACAGCATCAGTCCGCCGAAGTGCAGCAGCTCGCCAGGCGCTCCCTGCCCGATGGCGATGCCGAGCAGCGAGGTCGTTCCGGTCATGTGCGTGACAGCCTGATGGCGAAAGCCGAGATAGCCGATCGCGTTGATCATGCCGGCAACGAACGCAAGCGCGGCGCCGCCGGCCCAGACCCAGCGCGGCAGCTTGCTGATCACTTGACCGGAAACGCCTGCGCGGTTGGCGTCGGATCGCCGATCACGTCCACACCCTTGGGCGGCACGAAATGGAACGTTCCTTCCGGCAATTTCGGATTGCGTTGCCAGTGCGAGAACGCGATCGTGGTGCGGTTGCCGAGGGAATCCTCGAAATCCATGCGTGCGAGCCCGATCGCGTTAAAGCCGAGATCGCACCAGGCGAATTGCGGTTCCTTGTCCCTGGACTTCAGGCGCAGCCAGGTCAATCCGTCATGGCTGCCCTGTTCGCTGGTGGAAAAATCGCGATCCAGTTGCGACAGATCCGTGAGCACCGTGAGCGGACTGTGCGCTTCCTCGGTGCCTTGCGGGCGCACGGTGACTTGTTCCAGGTCGGGATCGTAGACCCAGACGTTTTCGCCGTCGGCTACGATCAGTTGTTTGTAGGGCGTGGCCACATCCCAGCGGAACAGACGTGGCGCCCTCAAGGCCAATGTGCCGGAACTGCCCTTGCCTGCGCCACCGTTCGGATCGAACACCTGCTGGCTGAAGTCGGCGGAAATCGAGGAGATGCCGCGGGCGAAGGCATCCAGGCGCGCGCGCGCGGAATCGGCGGCGGAGGCGGAGCCGGCAAGCACGATCAATAGCAAGGCGAGGTAGCGCATCGATACACTCTGCACGTTTGTCGGATCATTGAGTATTGCCGATCGGGACTGAACGGCAGCATCAATTGCCCAGCATTCCCGCAACATGGCGCATGACCTCCGCCCTGGCACGTGGTGTCAACTTGCCGAGTGGATCGGCATCACGGGCATCGATGGTGGCGATCTTGGCCGTGCGCACGACCGACGCAACCGGCAATCCGGCTGCGTTCAAATTCGCGATGACCACATCGCCCGGCCAGCCCCGATTCTCGGCGCTGGTGATCATCAGCACCCAAAGCAGGCCATGCCGTTGTTGCAACTCCGCATTCGACACCACAAGCGCCGGTCGATGTTGGCGAGTGGCGCGATCAGTGTACGGAAACGGAACGCGAACGACGTCGCCCGGTTCAAAGCTTGGCATAGGCGCGACGGTCGGCATCGCTGTCCCATTCGTCGAAGGTGTGGAAAGGATCGTCGACGGGTGCGGGCTTCGCCTTGCTCAGCACGGCACGATGTCCCTCGATGCGGTATTCGATTTCATCCCCGTCGCGCACGCCCAAAGCCTTGCGCACTGGCTGCGGAATCGTCGTTTGCGCCTTGCTGGTCAGCTTGCTCGAAATCATGCGGCAATTGTAAGGAAAATCCTTACAGAGTCAAATCTCGGGCGGGGGCGGGGCGAGCACCTCGCGGTTGCCATTGTGCTCGGGCGGGCTGACGATGCCGTCGGCTTCCATGCGCTCGATCAGGCGCGCGGCGCGGTTGTAGCCGATCTTCAGGCGCCGCTGCACACCGGATATCGAGGCGCGGCGGCTTTCGGTGACGATGGCCACCGCCTTGTCGTAGAGTTCGTCATAGTCGCCCTCGCCTTCCTCCGCGTCTTCGGGCAGGCCGGATTCGCCGACCACGCGGCCGTCGCCAAGCGATTGCACCTCGGCGAACACGTTCTCGATGTAATCGGGCTTGCCCTGATTGCGCAGGTGCGCCACGACCTTGTGCACTTCGTCGTCGCCGACGAAGGCGCCATGCACGCGCTCGGGCGTGGCCGTTCCCGGCGGCAGGTAGAGCATGTCGCCGTGGCCGAGCAGCGTCTCGGCGCCGGACTGGTCGAGGATCGTGCGCGAGTCGATCTTGCTGGAAACCTGGAACGCGATGCGCGTGGGAATGTTGGCCTTGATCAGGCCGGTGATGACATCGACCGACGGACGCTGCGTGGCGAGAATGAGGTGCACGCCCGCCGCGCGCGCCTTCTGCGCCAGACGCGCGATGAGTTCCTCGACCTTCTTGCCGACGAGCATCATCATGTCGGCGAATTCGTCGATGATGACGACGACGTAGGGAAGCGGTTCCAGCGTCGGCACGATGATCGGTTGCGTCGTGTTCTCCGGCGCCTTGAACAGCGGATCCGACAGGGGTTTGCCGCTGTCGATGGCGTCCTTGACCTTCTTGTTGAAACTGGCGAGGTTGCGCACGCCGACCGCAGCCATCAGCTTGTAGCGGCGCTCCATCTCGGCCACGCACCAGCGCAGCGCGTTGGCCGCTTCCTTCATGTCGGTCACGACCGGTGCGAGCAGGTGCGGGATGCCTTCGTAGACCGAAAGTTCGAGCATCTTCGGGTCGATCATGATCATGCGCACGTCGCGCGCGGTGGCCTTGTACAGCAGGCTCAGCACCATCGCATTGAGCGCCACCGACTTGCCCGAGCCCGTGGTTCCGGCGACGAGCAGGTGCGGCATCTTGGCCAGGTCCACGACCACGGCGCGGCCGCCGATGTCCTTGCCCAGCGCCAGCGCCAGCGGCGATTTCACCGTATCGTATTTTTCCGAGCGCAGGATCTCCGACAGGTACACGATCTCGCGGTTGGCGTTCGGGATCTCCAGGCCGATCACCGACTTGCCCGGAATGACATCGACCACGCGCACGCTGATCACGGACAGGCCGCGCGCGATGTCCTTGTCGAGATTGCTGATCTGGGAACCCTTGATTCCCGGCGCCGGTTGCAATTCGAAGCGCGTGATGACCGGTCCGGGAAACACGCCGACCACGTGCGCGTCGATGCGGAAGTCCTTGAGCTTGAGCTCGACCTGGCGCGACAAGGCCTCGAGCGTATCCTCGGAATAGCCCTTGACCTGCTGCTGGGGCTCGTCGAGCAGGGACAGCGGCGGCAGATCCGAGTCGGCGATGCCAGAGAACAGCGGGATCTGCTGCTCGGCCTCCGCACGCCTGCTCTTCTCGATCGGCGCCAGCGTCGGTTCGATCTTGATCGGTTCGCGCCGGGATTGCCGGACCGTCTCGATCTTGCGCGTTTCCTCGCGCTCGCTGCGCGCCACGCGTGCGACGCGGATATCGGCGGCCTTGCGCGCACCGGCGCCAAGCCAGCCGAATGCCACCAGGGTGCCACGCCCGATCGCATCCATGACACGGAACCACGACAAGCCCGTGGCAAGGGTCAAGGCGACCAGGAAAATAGCGAACAGGAACAGGCTCGCGCCGAGATGGCCGAAGCCACGCTGCAACTGCCCGCCGACGATCTCCCCGAGGACCCCGCCTGCGCCGACACCGGGGGGCATGCTCGCGCCGGAAAACTGCAAGTGGACCAGGCCCGAGCCACCGATGAAGAACGCGACGCCGCCGACAAGGCGCAGTGTCGGTTCGAGCGCGGATTTTTGTCCGGGCAAGGCATTGCGGAACGACGCGGCGCCCACGCCGAACAAGAGCAGCGGAAAAGCGTAGGCCAGGTAACCAAACAACGAAAACGCGATGTCGGCAATCCATGCACCGATGACACCACCCAGGTTGTGGATGCCGGCTGCCTGCGCGGCCGCGTGATTCCAGCCCGGATCCTCGGCGCTGTACGTCAGCAGGCACAGCATCAGGTACACGGCAACTGGCGCCAGCAGCAGAAACGCCGCCTCGCGCAAACGCCGTTGCATCGCCTCGGACGGGTCGCCGGCTGCTGAGTTCCTGGTTTCGCGCGCCACCGCGTTATTCTACGTCAAGAAGATCGGGTAA
>JAFEFP010000307.1 GCA_018240545.1 Pseudomonadota bacterium
ATAGACGTCGTAGCCGAAATTGTTCTCCTCGCTGGCGGTGGTCCAGTGCGCGGTGTTCTTCACGCGCTGCGCGGCCGGCACCTTGGCCTGACTGCCGCAGCCTCCGCTGGCGGGCGCAACCGCAAACGCCGCCATGGGCAGGATCAACAGCAGACACGGGATCAGACGCGGTGACAGCATGATCGACTCCAGGCTCGCCCCACACGGACGCCCGCGCACGATAGCGGCAGTGTCGCGGCAGCGCAATCAGATCGCCTCGAAACGCACCGTGAATTTTGCGCCGCCAAGCGATTCCGAATGCGTCACGTCGAGGCGGCCGCGATAGGCCTTGAGCAGGTCCTGCACGATGGACAGGCCGATGCCGTGGCCCTGCACGCGTTCGTCGCCGCGCACCCCGCGTTGCAGAAGATGCTCGAGGTTCTCCGGCGCGATGCCGGGGCCGTCGTCCTCGACCACGATTTCCAGGCCTGGCCGGCGCATGCCGGGCGCCGGCACGGCCTGCGCGCCGAGTACGACGCGATGGCGCGCCCACTTGAATGCGTTTTCCAGCAGGTTGCCGAGCAGTTCGAGCAGATCGCCGGGCTCGCCGTAGAAGTGCGCCTGCGCATCAATCTCGAATTCACAGAGTATATTTTTTGCGGAATATACCTTTTCCAGGCTGGCAACGATTTCCTCGGCATGCGGCTGCAACGCGACCGGCGAGGCGAACGTCGCGTGCCCGGACGCCGCCGCGCGTGCCAGCTGGTAGGCGACGATCTGGTCCATGCGCCCGGCCTGTTCGAGCACGTTCCAGCGCATGGTTTCACCGCTGGCGCCGGATTCGAGTTCATTGCGGATCACGGCAAGCGGCGTCTTCAGGCTGTGGGCGAGATCGGCAAGCGTGTTGCGGTAGCGCCCCAGGTGTTCGCGCTCGCCGTCGATGAAACGATTGAGGTTCACCGCCAGGCCGGCGAGTTCGCGGGGATACGCCGTGGACAGGTGCTCGCGCTCGCCGCGCTCGACGCGGGCCAGGTCGGCGACGATGCGGTGCAACGGGTGCAGGCTCCAGCGCAAGGTCGCCAGCAGCAACACCAGCAACAGCGCGCCGAGGCCACCGAGGTATTCGAACAGGCTGCGCCGGAACACGTCGCGTTGCCCCGCCAGCAGGCGCGCGTCTTCGGCCACGTGCAGGGTGAGATTCACGGCGCCGCGATTGGGCACGTCCCAGGTCACGCCGAGGCTGAACAGGTATACATTTTCATCGGCACCCGCCACCGGTCCGGCAAAGTCCGCCGCACCGGGCTTGAGCGTACCGTCGAACGGCAACTTCAGTCCCACCGCCGAGGGCGAGCGCCAACTCGTCGCGAGCTTGCCGTTGTTTTCCACCGGACCCGACACGCCGGCGTAGAGCCCGCCGTCGGGACGGTCGAAGCGCGGGTCGGGCGAAACGTCCGGCGGCAACCAACGCCCCGAGCGGGCCACGTCCGAAGCGGCCAGGTAACCGTAGACATAACTTTGCAGGCGATCGCGCAAGGCGCTGCGCAGGGTTTCGTAGACGGCCTGGTCCAGGGCGAAGCCCGTCAAGCCGAGAAACGCCGCCAACGCGATGCCGGCGGCGAGCAGCGAGCGCGCCTGGATCGACAGCGGGCGGCGCGGCGCCATCGGTGGAGGGTCAGGCAGCGGCCGGTGGCGGCGCGGGCGTATTGTCCGTGCGCGGAATCGCGAAACGGTAGCCGCGCCCGCGCACAGTCTCGATCGGCTTGAGCGAATTGTCCGGATCGAGCTTGCGGCGCAGGCGGCCGATGAAGACCTCGAGCACGTTCGAGTCGCGGTCGAAATCCTGCTGGTAGATGTGTTCGGTCAGGTCGGCCTTGGACACGAGCTCGCCCGCATGCAGGATCAGGAATTCGAGCACCTTGTATTCGTAGCTGGTCAGGTCCGCGGTCTGGCCGCCGACCCTGACCGTCTGCGCGGTGGTGTCGAGCACGATCGGCCCGCATTCGAGCACGGGTTTCGTCCAGCCGCTGGCGCGGCGCACCAGCGCATTGATGCGCGCCAGCAACTCCTCGACGTGGAAGGGCTTGACCAGGTAGTCGTCCGCGCCTTGCTTGAGGCCCGTGACCTTGTCCTGCCAGCTCGCGCGCGCGGTGAGGATCAGGATCGGGCAGCGCTGCCCGGCCGCGCGCAGATCGTTGATCAACTCCATGCCGGATTTCTTCGGCAGGCCGAGGTCGATGATGGCCACGTCGAACGGCACCTCGCGGCCGAGGTAGAGGCCTTCGTCGCCATCGGCCGCCATGTCCACGGCGTAGCCTTCGCGCTTGAGGCGCGCGGCCAGCGTTTCGCGCAGCGGCGCTTCGTCTTCGACCAGCAGGATGCGCATGGGTTCGTCCTCGTGGATGTGTCGGGTCAGTCTTGGTCCGCCGGCACTTCGATCACGCGCACCTGCCCATCCTTGCTGAGTACCTTGATGCGGTAGATCGTGTGTTTGCCGAAATGCTTGGTTTCCGCCGACAGCACCTTGGCGTGCGTTTCGCGCTCGACCTTGTCGATGGCCTGCTGCAAGGTGATCGGCTTGGCCCACGCCACAGCTGCCAGCAGCAAGGCGACCAACGCGGCAAGGGCGAGACGGCGGGTCATGGCCGCATCATAACGCGCGCGGCGCGCCGCGCTTTAATTCGCGCTGAACCGATCAAAAGATCTCGCCCACGCAGCAGCGCAAGCTGCCGCCGGCCTTCTCGATCTCGTCCAGGTCGACGCTGCGCAGCGCAAAACCCCAGTCGGCGAGCGCCGCGCGCTGATCCGGCGCCAGGCTCGCCGCGGCGCGCGCGCTCATCCACACGGCGTCGGGGGAAAGGGCGATTGCATTGCCGGCAAACGCCGTCTTTTGCGCGGCCGACAGGCGCAACACGCGCGGGGCGTAGACGCCCGCGATCGCCGCGACCACCGCCGGCTCGGCAAAGCCGTCCGGGGCGATGATCGCGGCCCGTCCGGCCAGCACCGCAAGGACCACGTTGGCATGGTATTCGCCCGGCGCGAGCGCGAAGCAGAACATCAGCTGCAACCCGAATGCGTCGTGCATGGCGCGCGCACCGTCCATGTCGCAACGCTCCGAGAGTCCGCAAAAGCCGATGCCGCGCGCACGGTCGATGACCAACGCACCGGTGAGTTCGGCGACGAAAGGATTTGTGGACAAATCCACAATTTCATATCCGAGCAGGTCGTGGAAGAAGGCGCGCAGGTCCGCGCGCGCGGTCTCGCGCCGGCGCACCGCGTGCCGCATCGCGCCGATGATCGCGCGACCCGGCACGGTCGCGAACACGTTGTTCGGAAATACCGCGTCCGGCGTGTTCGGATCGCCGGGAAAGACCAGGGTCGGCACGCATTCGCGCAAGGACGCGGCCAGTGCCGCGTGCTCGGTCAGCGCGCGTGCCGCGTCGGCGCCCTCGCGCAAGGCCATGTAGCGGTTGTCGCTGGCCGATTCGGCCGCGAGCGAAAAACCGTGTGGCGCAACCAGGAACGCCGCGCGCGCGGTCGCCGGCGCGCATGCGGGAAACCGTTCGGCCGAGTACGCAGCGAGAAATTCCCGGGGTTGGGTGACGATCATTGGCTGGACCTGGATTGGCCGGGAAAACGGCGCGCACCGTGGACAGGTTCCCGGGGTCGCACGCATCGAGCATGAAACGAATCGCGTGCGTCACGCAAGTGGCGGCATCCGCGTCACCGGGCGCTAGAGCAGATCCAGCATGACCGCCTTGGCGACGGCCTGGGTCTTGTTGACGGCTTCCAGCTTGATCAGCACATTGGCAATGTGGAAGGCCACGGTACGCCCGGTGATGCCGAGGATCTTCGCGGTTTCCGACGAGGTCTTGCCCACGGCGGTCCAGCGCAGGATGGCGCGCTCGCGCTCGGACAACTGCCGCGCATCCTGCGCAAGCTCTCCCGGCTGCGCAGATTCGTTTTTCGCGCCGATACGCGGCACCAGCCACTCGCCCAGTGCCTCGTGCGCCTCGCCGAGCAGGTCGGCGAACTGCCACGTGAGTGCACCAGCCGTGTCCCGCAGCCGCTCCTCGCCGATCGGCAGTGCCTCGGCGATCGCGCTGATGAGGCGGCGCGCGCCCATGCTGCGCGCCACGCCGTCGAGCGTGCGGACATGCTGTCGCCACAGCGTGATGTCCTGCGTCGCGGCCAGATCGAGTGCGTCGATGCATTGCCACGCGTCGGCGAGCGCCTGCTCCACGAAACGGCGAAACAGGGCCTCGCCATGAGTGGCCTTGATCTCGCCCAGCACGATGGGATCGATCGGCGGACCGCCGCATGCCACGATCTCGGTCGGGCGTGCATCGGCAATGGCGGCAATCGCGGCGGTGATCAGCGGCGCTCCGGATACGGGCTTCTCCAGGATCCGGCGCATGCCGACGGCGGCGGCGCGCTCGAGCAGGTCCGGGGTGATGCCGCTGGTCATGCCGAGCACGGGCGGCAGTTCCGGCAGGTGCGGATGACGCAGCAGGTCGAAGCCGGACATGTCGGGCAGGTTCAGGTCGAGCACGACCAGGTCGTAGCGCGCGCGCGCCAAGGCGTCGACGGCCGCACGACCGTTCGCGCATTCGGTGACCGCGTAACCGGCGCGGCCGAAAATCGCATGCAGCAGCATCAGGGTACTGGGTTGATCGTCGACGACCAGCACCCGCGCACGGCCTTCCGCATGAGTGGATTCAGGTTCCATTGCCAAGCCATCTTCGCACACCCGGATCCTCCGCATTATGACCCACGGCCGGCGCCGCGGCGGTCGGATCGCCGACCCCGCGCTCCGTCTCAGCCGGCACCGAACCCCGGGGCGCGCCAGCGCACCATTTCGATCAGGGCGGCGAGCAGAACCAGCATCTGCACGCGATCGCGCGCATCGACCTCGTAGATCGGGAGCAGGCGTTGTCGGCGCCGTGCGCAGCGCCGCAGGCGACGCGCGATGCGTTCATTCTCATCGGGCGCCGTGCGCGTGACGCCGACGACGAGTGCGCCCGCGCGGCACAGAACGGCATAGCGATCAAGGAATCGCTCAAACGTCGGCAGCAGGTCGCGTGCGCGACCGTCGATCAGCAGGACCAGACCGCACACCGGCAGTCCGAACATCGACCGACCGAACGCGATATCCCAGTCGGGGATGCTGCACAGCTGTACCACTTCTCCTTCCGGCAGCGTCGCTTGCCCCATCACGATGGTGTCGTGCGCATCAGCGGCGCTGCGCGCCGGATCATCCCCGCCCACGATCGCCGCCGCGACGGGCGGAAAATCGCTGATGCTCGCGATGGCCGTGGATTTTCCGGCGCCGCGAGGACCCGCGAACAGGATGACCGAATTCGCGCGCGTCGCCGTCGCTTCGGACTGCTGCGTGGGTGCCGGCGATGAATGCGAATGCAACATTTCCCCTGCTCGCTGCCCTGGACGTCATGCGCAATGCCTCGTGCCGATCGGGAGCCGCCAGGCAGGCAACCACGCCCATTTCCAACATGCCAGCATTTTCCGCCGGCGTCACCTGTAAACCTTTACAGTTGCAAATCGCGCACAGATGCGAATGGGCGACTGCGAATACCGGTCAAACCACCCGGTTTTCAGTGCGTTGCGACAGCAGCGGCGCGGCGAAACGCTTCCCGGCGGGCTGCAAGCGCATCCATTGCGCGCTCCGCGCTTCGTGAATCAGGCGGCCCTGGCGTGTTCGCGCAGGCAATCGAGCGCCGCTTCGAGCGTACGGAAATCCGCCTTCGCCGCACGCATGTGTTCGCTCAGGTGCCGGCGAAATGCGCGCGCGCCGGGCTCGCCCAGATAAAGGCCCAGCACGTGGCGCGCGATGTGGTGCAAGGCTTCGCCACGCGCCAGTTGCGCATCGATGTAGGACCGCATTGCATGCAGGATCGTCTCGCGCTCCGGCAAGGGTGCGCCGAACAACGCTTGCTCGAGGCGCGCCAGCACGTACGGGTCGTGGTACGCGGCACGGCCGAGCATCACGCCATCCACCTGGTGCAAATGCGTCCTTGCCGATTCCGCATCGACGATGCCGCCGTTGATGACGACGGTCAGGCGCGGAAATTCCTGCTTCAGGCGATACACGCGCGGATGGTCCAGCGGCGGAATCTCGCGGTTTTCCTTCGGGCTCAGGCCATGCAGCCAGGCCTTGCGCGCGTGCACGATCAACACCTCGAGTCCGGCGCCGGTCACCGTTTGCGCAAAGCGATGCAGGTCTTCGTAGTCGTCCTGATCGTCCACGCCGATGCGGCATTTGACCGTCACGGGCACGTTGACCGCCGCGCGCATCGCCGCGACGCAGTCCGCGACGAGCGCCGGCTCGCGCATCAGGCAGGCACCGAAGCGTCCGGATTGCACGCGATCCGACGGACAGCCGACATTGAGGTTGATCTCGTCGTAGCCGTAGTCGACACCGGTGCGCGCCGCCGCGGCCAGTTCCGCCGGCTCGTGTCCGCCCAGTTGCAAGGCGACAGGATGTTCCGACGGATCAAAACCCAGCAAGCGCACACGGTCGCCACGCACCACCGCGTGCGCATGCACCATCTCGGTGTACAGGCGCGCATGCGGCGCGAGCAGGCGATGGAACACACGGCAGTGCGTGTACGTCCAGTCCATCATCGGGGCGACACAGAAGCGCCACGGCGCGACGCCCGCCGCGCCTTCGGCAAGCGCCTTCGAAGTTGCCGCCGGTGCGGTGCGTGAATCCATAAACCCATGTACCGATGCATGCGCGAACGGGACGGCGCCGGAATGCCATTGTCCAACGTCGCGAGCGTTTTCGCCGCGATTCCGGCACCGTTGATCCACGTCAATGCGTGCGCCGCGCGTGACCCGAACAATGGCGCATCGCTCGCGCCACGGAACGCCCATGCCCGCCGATCCCGCCCTGCCGCCTGCCGCGGGTAACCGTGCCCGGGGCACACGCGAGCCGATGCTTGATGCCTGCTTCCTCGGCCCGTATGGCGAGAACGACGCGCTGCTGGAAAAGCTCGTCGTCGAATTCCTGCGCGACCACGTCTATTGGCGGCGCAATTTCCATCCCGAGGACCCGCCGGCGATCGCCACGACCGCCGCGCAACATCCGCAATACCAGGCCTTCGAGGCGCGCATGCGCCGCGAATTGCACCAGCTTTCGGCCGCGCTCAAGCGCTCGATGCCGTTCCACAGTCCGCGCTACATCGGCCACATGGCCTCCGACCTGCTGCTGCCGGGCCTGGCCGCGCAGATGCTGGCCCTGCCCTACAACCCCAACAACGTGACGGACGAAGCCGCGCCGGTCACGGTCGACCTTGAAGTGAAAGTCGGCCTGCAACTGGCGCGCATGCTGGGCTACGTGGACGACCCGGCGCGCGCCGATTGCGCGTTCGGACATCTCACCTCGGGCGGCACGCTGGCCAACTACCAGGCGCTGCGCCTGGCATTGGCCATGAAGGCGTTCCCGGTGGCGCTGCGCGCCGCCGGCGCAGCCGACCTCGACCTGCCCGACGACGACTGGGCCGCGTTCAACCTCGGCAATGCCTCGACGACCGAACTGCTCGGACGGTGGCAGGCCTGGCTCGCGACGCAGCCGCCGCAGGAGCGCGCGCGCTGGCATGCGCGCGTGGAAGCGCAGCGCATCGAGCAGCTCGGCATCGCGGGCTTCTTCGCCGCGCACCCGCCGCTGCGCCTGCCGCGCGTGCTCGCGCCGATCACCGCGCATTACTCGTGGAGCAAGGGCGTCAAGATGCTGGGCCTGGGCCGCGACCAGCTCGAGCTCGTGCCCACGCGCGGCATGCGCCTGGACATCGATGCCCTGAATGAATGCCTGGATCGTTGCGCGCGCGATCGCGAGCCGGTGCTGATGGCCGTGGCCGTGCTCGGCAGCACCGAATACGGCACGATCGACCCGGTGGATGGCGTGCTCGCCGCGCGCGCGCGCAGCCGCCAGCGCGGGCTCGACTTCGCCGTGCATGTCGACGCCGCCTGGGGCGGCTACCTCGCCACCTTGTTCCGCAACGAGGATGGCTCGCTGCGCCCGCGGGCGGACGTCGCCGCCGAGTTCGAGTACTTTCCCTCTCCCGAGTTGTACGCGGCCTTCGCCGCGCTCGGCGGCACCGATTCCGTGACCGTCGATCCGCACAAGTTGGGTTACCTGCCCTTCGGCAGCGGCGCGTTCGTGTGCCGCGATCACCGCGCGATGGATCTGCTCGCCGAGCGCGCCGACTACATCTTCCATGCCCAGGCGCCGCGCGACTACATGGAACGCTTCCGCAGCCTCGGCCAGTTCATTCCCGAAGGCTCCAAGTCCGGCGCCGCGGCGGCGGGAGTCTACGTCGCGCACAAGGTGCTGCCGCTCGACCACCGCCATTTCGGCCGCCTGCCGCACGCGACCGTGCGCGCCACCGAAATTTTCTACGAACGCGCGCAGCGTTTCAGCGCCGAGGTTGCCGACCGCCTGCACGTGCGCGTGCCGTTCGAGCCGGACAGCAACCTCGTGTGCCTGGCCCTCAATCCGCGCAGCAACCGCTCGCTCGCGCAGGCCAACGCCTTCCTGTGGCGCCTGTACGACCTGCTGCGCCCCGACACGCACCAGCCGCTGCAGGTCAAGGAGTTCTTCGGCTCGGTCACGACCCTGCGCCCGGACCTGCTCGGCGCCGCGGAGACCGCGCGCATCTACCGTTCGCTGGGCATCGACAGCGCGCCCGACGACCCGTTGCTGATCCTGCGCCACACCTTGATGAACCCCCAACTCATCGACCACGAGAACGACATCAGCTACATCCACCGCCACTTCCAGTTCCTCCCGCACAGCATCGACCGCCTGCCCACCGCGGGCACAGCGGACGCCCCCGGCGGCGGCGCGGATTGAGCCTGCGGCCGGCCCCGGCGGGGCGGCGACCTTGACCTGAGTCATGGCACCTGCCATACATGGCGGGTAACGTGACCTCTCCCTACCGGCTCCATCCATGACGCAGCCCGCTTCGTTCGATCACGACCAGCTGCTGGCCTGCGCGCGCGGCGCGATGTTCGGCGCCGGCAATGCGCGCCTGCCGTCGCCGCCGATGCTGATGTTCGACCGTATCACGCATATCGATGCGCACGGCGGCGCGCACGGCAAGGGCGTGCTGGAAGCCGAGCTCGACATCCGCCCGGACCTGTGGTTCTTCGACTGTCACTTCCAGGGCGATCCGGTGATGCCGGGCTGTCTCGGGCTCGACGCGATGTGGCAACTGGCGGGTTTTTTCCTGCCCTGGCTCGGCGAACCCGGGCGCGGTCGCGCGCTGGGCGTGGGCGAAGTGAAATTCACCGGCCAGGTGTTGCCAAGCGCCCGCCGCGTGCGCTACGTCATCGACGTTGGCCGCGTCATCCGTGGTCGCCTCAAGCTGGTCGTCGCCGACGGCCGGACCTTCGTCGATGATCGCCTGATCTACGTCGCCAAGGATTTGCGTGTAGGCCTGTTCCAGTCCACGGAGGCTTTCTGATGCGCCGCGTCGTCGTCACCGGCATGGGCATCGTGTCGTGCCTTGGCAACGCCGCGTCGAGCGTGTCCGACGCGCTGCGCGGCGGCATCAGCGGCATCCAGGCCGTTCCCGACTTCGCCGCGCACGGCCTGCGCAGCCACATCGCGGGCGTGCCGGCCATCGACCTCGCCGCGGCGATCGACCGCAAGCTCAAGCGTTTCATGGGCGATGCCGCGGCGTATGCCTACATCGCGATGCGCGAGGCAATCGCCGATGCCGGCCTGGTGCTCGAACGCATCCGCCATCCGCGCATCGGCGTCATCGCCGGATCCGGTGGCGGCTCGGCGCAATGGCAAATCGAGACCGGCGATCTGTTGCGCGAGAAGGGCGTGCGCCGCATCGGCCCCTACATGGTGCCGCGCACGATGTGCTCGACCGTTTCCGCAACCCTGGCAACCGCCTTTGGGATCCTCGGCCTGAGTTATTCGATCGCGGCGGCGTGCGCGACGTCGGCGCACTGCATCGGCGCGGCGGGGGACCTGATCCGCCACGGCGCGCAGGATATCGTTTTCGCCGGCGGCGGCGAGGAAGTGCATTGGGGCATGACCGCGCAATTCGATGCGATGGGCGCCCTGTCCACCGCCCGCAACTCGACGCCGGCATCGGCATCGCGGCCGTATGACGTGGATCGCGACGGCTTCGTCATCGCCGGTGGCGGCGGCATCCTGGTGCTTGAAGAATACGAACATGCCAAGGCGCGCGGCGCGCGCATCCATGCCGAACTGGTCGGCTATGGCGTGACGTCCGATGGTGGCGACATGGTCGTGCCCAACGGCGAGGGCGCGGCGCGCTGCATGCAGATGGCGCTGGCCAATGTGCACGGGCCAATCGATTATCTCAACACCCACGGCACCGCGACGCCGCTCGGCGACATCCTCGAACTCAACGCCATCCGCAAGGTGTTCGGCGCCGACGTGCCGCCACTGTCGTCGACCAAGGCGCTCACCGGCCACGCGCTTGGCGCCGCCAGCGTGCACGAGGCGATCTACAGCCTGATCATGCTCGACGAGGGCTTCATGGCCGGTTCGGCCAATATCGAGGCCATCGACGAACACGCGCAGGGGTTCCCGATCCTGCTCGAAAGCCGCGCCGCGCCGTTGCGCACCGTGATGTCGAACAGCTTCGGTTTCGGCGGCACCAACGCGAGCCTGGTGTTCGCGAAGATCTAGGAGCGCCGCGAGCGAGCGCTCAATGCGCGATCGCGCTTTCCGCCAGCTTCGTCACCGCGCTGACGTCGATCCGTTTGGCCAGTTTCTTCGCGTGCTTGAGCGCGCGCTTTTCCATGAACGAGTGCTGCGCCTTCTTCTTTTCGTTGTGGCGCTGGTGATCGAAGCCTTTCACGGGAATCTCCCGGACTTGCGTCCTGCAGTGGATGCCGTCCGCATGCTGGTCCGTTCGCTTGCGTCGTCAATGCCCGGGCGAGGGCTGTTTCGCTTCCGTTTCGTTTTGCCATGCGGCACTGGCGCACATGCGCCTGGCTTTGCGCCCCGCGGCGGCGCGTGGATGCCGCCGCCACGAGGCAAGCATCATCATAGGATCAGTGCCGGGCAGCCATCGAAGCCCGTGTCGAAGATGATGTCGTCGCGCTGCATCTCGTAGGCGCCGATGTCCGGCGCGGCAGGCGCGGTGCCGCCCGGCGGCGCTTTCGACAGGCGCTGGAAGAGGGCCGTACGCTGATCCCAGCTCAGGCCCGCGCTGTTGTTGCCCTGCGCCAGGCCCGGGCTGCCGCTGAGCATGGCGTGGGTCCACGTCGGGCCGCCGTTGTTGCGCAGCGGTCCGAGCAGCGGGCAGGCGGCTGGCCCGGTGATCGTGTCACTTGGCAGCGACGCGGCAGAGATGCGTACCAGGTTGTTGGCGCCGGTCAACGTGCCGGGGCCGGATACGCTCAGGTCGTTTTCGGTGTTTGGCCCGCAGGTGTTGTTGGCGATCAGCGTGCTTTGCAGGTTCAGGCTTCCTTGCAGCGGGGAAGGAGCGGCGAATCGCACCGTCAGTCCCGCCGCGTAATTGGCGCTCGTGCAGCCGCTGTTGCCGACGATGGTGGAGTTGGCGATGGTCACGGAAATCAATCCGTGTGCGTAGATGCCGCCCTTTTTCGCCGCGCTGTTGCCGGAAATCGTGCTGTTCGTGATTTTCACGGGCGTGGCATTTTGCAGGAACGCGCCGCCCGCGTACGTCGCGGCGAAGTTGCCGGAAATCGTCGAGTAGGACGCGCTGGCCGAGCCGCCGGCGCTGAAAATCCCGCCGCCGTAACCGCCTTGGTTGGCGGCGTGGCCGCCGACCGAGTTGCCGCTGACGGTGCTGCGCGTGAGCGTGACGCCGTGCGCATAGATGCCGCCGCCCGAACCGGACGTCCGGCTGGCGCTGCCATATGACAGGTAGGCGGAGTTTCCCGAAACCGTTGAGTAGGTCAGGGTTGCCGTGCCCAGCGCGTAGATGCCGCCGCCATTCGCGGTGTTGCCATACGCAGTCGCGGTGCAGCCATACACGCCGGTGTGATCGAGCTTGACGTTGCCCCTGGAGTAGACGCAGCCGCCGGCCACGACGCCATTGCCGTTCGCGCGCGTGAGGTACCCGCCGCTGATCTTGAGCTGGTCGAGCTCCAGCGTGCCGGCGCCGGTATGCGTGAAAACGCGGTCGGCGACCGGCGGGCCCATCGTGATTTCCAACGGGGTCGATTTCCCGCTGATGATTTGCAGGTTGTCTTGGGTCACGGCGATGGCACCGGAGGTCAGGGTGATCGTGCTGCAATTCAGGTTGGCGCCAGTGATCACATCGCCCGAGGCGGCGAAGGGGATGGTCGAACGCAGGCTGCCCGGTCCGCTGTCGCCGCAATTGGTCAGGAAGAAATAGTGGGGCGGGGCAGCCATCGCGGCCGGCGCGGCAAGGCCGAGCAGGCTGGCCACGCCCAGGGCGAGCGCGGTGTGGCGGGGATGAATGGGTTGCTTCGGCGTGTGCATGGAAGGCTCCGTGGACGGGCTGGCAGCCCGTTCGAGGATAAATATCCGCAAAATGGCACCGCGGACTGCCAAACAACGCGCCGGTATGACGCAGGCCGGAGTTCGCCTGCGCCCAGCCAAGGCCGGCAGCGGTCCTGACCGAGGTGCCGATCGTCTTGCAGTACGGCGCCCGAAAAGCCTCAATCCTGACCAAAGACGCGCAACCCAAGCGCCTCCTTGGCATCGCCGAGCACGAGCCGGAGCACATCCTCGGGGCGGATCCGCTCCAGGCACAACGGCTTGGGACCCCAGCGGCAGGTCTTGCGATAGCAATTCAGGCAGTGATAGTCGGCCTGGATCGCCAGTGCGCCGAGCGGGCGCACGCGGCGCGGATCGGTCGGTCCGCACAACACCCATAGTGGCCGGCCGGCCGCCGCCGCGATATGCGCCGTGCCGGTATCGTTGGCGATGATGCACATGGCCCCCGCGCAGGCCGGGATGATCTCGAGCAAATCCAGATCCGCCAGATGGAACGCCATGCCGGGCGCCCGGGCTTCGATCGCAGCCACGATCTGGCGGCATTCGTCCGTTTCTTCCGGCCCGCCGATGACGAGGATGCGTTCGAGGCCGCGTGCGCGCAGCAGCAGCCCGAGTTCGGCGTAGTGCGCCGCGCCCCAGCGCTTGAGCCAGCCGCCGGCCTGCGAGCCGGGCAGGAATACGGCATAACGACCTGCCGTTGCGCCGACCCCGCGCAGGAGATCGGCGACGCGCGCGCGTTGCGCGTCCGCCGGATGCAACACCGGACGCGGCGCCGATGCGGGAATGCCGGCGCGCTGCAGCAGTGCGCGCATGCGCTGCGCCGGATGCGGGCCGGCATGCGGCGGCGGCGACAGCGTGTAGGGAAAGCCACGGCGGATGCCCCAACGTTGTGGCGTTCGCCCGTGCCCGAAAACCAGGCATGCGAGCAGCAGGCGCGTGTGATCGGCGCCTTGCAGGTCGACGATGAGGTCATAGCGTGCCGCGCGCACGCGCCGCAGCCACTGCCAATGCAGGCGCAGGCGCCGTTTGCGCGCGCGCATGGGCAGGGCGAATACGGCGTCGAAGCGCGGATCGTGCTCGAACAGGCGACGCGCCGCTGGCAGCGTATCCAGGTGCAGCGTCGCGCGCGGGAACGCGCGCCGCAGGTCTTCCATCGCCGCGCTCGCCAGCGCCACGTCGCCGAGTGCGCTCCATTTCACGATCAGGATGCGCCGGATGGCCTGATTCTGCTGCACGGTGATTGCGATTCCGCCACAATTTACCGGTCGGGGTATTGACCTGAATCATTGATTTTCGCACTGCCGGTCGGACAGTATTCATTCGGGGCCGGACGAAAATCTGCATGGCGCGCGCGCCGCAGGACACTCCGGTGCTAGATTATCCAGACGCGCAGTCAAAGGGAGCAAAAGCCATGGGTCAGTTTCTCGAGCGCCTGCGTTACTTTTCCCGCCCGCGCCAGCCGTTTTCCGGTGGTTGGGGCGAGTTGCGCACCGAGGCGCGTCAGTGGGAGGACGGCTATCGCAACCGCTGGTCGCACGACAAGATCGTGCGTTCGACCCATGGCGTGAATTGCACCGGCGGTTGCAGCTGGAAGATCCACGTCAAGCAAGGCGTGGTGACTTGGGAGATGCAGCAGACCGACTATCCGCGCACGCGCCCGGGCATGCCCAATCACGAACCGCGCGGCTGCTCGCGCGGCGCCTCGTACTCGTGGTACCTGTATAGCGCCAATCGCCTCAAGCATCCGATGGTGCGCGGACGCCTGCTCAAGCGCTGGCGCGAGGCGCGCAAGACCCTGCAGCCGGTTGCGGCGTGGGCCGCGCTGATGGCCGATCCGAACGCGAAGGAGTACAAGGCCAAGCGCGGCCTCGGCGGCTTCGTGCGTGCGAAGTGGGATGAAGTGCTCGAAATCGTCGCCGCCGCGAACGTGCACACGGTAAAGACCCATGGCCCCGACCGCGTGGCGGGTTTCTCGCCGATCCCGGCGATGTCGATGGTGTCGTTCGCGTCCGGCTCGCGTTACCTGAGCCTGATCGGTGGCTCGCTGTTGTCGTTCTACGACTGGTATTGCGACCTGCCGCCATCGAGTCCGCAGACCTGGGGCGAGCAGACCGACGTGCCCGAATCGGCCGACTGGTACAACTCCGGTTACATCATCGCCTGGGGTTCGAACGTGCCGCAGACGCGCACGCCGGATGCGCACTTCTTCGTCGAGTCGCGCTACAACGGCACGCAGATCGTGGCGGTGACGCCGGACTATTCGGAGGTCGCAAAACTTTCCGACTTGTGGCTGCACCCCAAGCAGGGCACCGACGCGGCGATGGCGATGGCGATGGGCCACGTGATCCTCAAGGAATTCTTCATCGACCGCCAGGTGCCGTACTTCCAGGACTACTGCCGCAAGTACACCGACCTGCCGCTGCTGGTGACGCTGCGCCGCGACGGCGCGCGCTGGGTACCGGACCGCTACCTGCGCGCGAGCGATTTCGCCGATGGGCTCGGCAGTCCCGGCCATGCCGATTGGAAAACCGTCGCGTTCGACCGGGACGGCAAACCCGTGGTGCCCGCCGGTTCAATCGGTTTCCGCTGGCCGGAAAAGGATAGTCCCGATCACGGCAAGTGGAACCTCGAGGAGAAAACCGGCGACGGCCGCGACACGCACCTGCAATTGACGCAGCTCGACGCGCGCGATGACGTCGCCGATGTCGCATTCCCGTATTTCGGCGGCGAGAACAATCCGCACTTTCCGCGCAACGAACAAGGCGCGGGCGGTGTGCTGCTGCGCAAGGTGCCGACGCGCAAGCTCGCCACGCGCAACGGCGAAGTCGTCGTCGCGACCGCGTTCGACCTGCTGTGCGCGCACTACGGGCTCGATCGCGGCCTTGGCGGCGAATGCGCCAGGAGCTACACGGACAATGTCGCCTACACGCCGGCGTGGCAGGAAACCATCACCGGCACGCCGGCGGCGCAGGTCATCGAGGTCGCGCGCGGCTTCGCGCACAACGCCGAGAAAACCCGCGGCCGCTCGATGGTCATCATCGGCGCCGGCATGAACCACTGGTACCACCAGGACATGAACTACCGCAGCATCATCAATTTCCTGATGTTGTGCGGCACCGTCGGCGTGTCCGGCGGCGGCTGGGCGCATTACGTCGGCCAGGAAAAGCTGCGCCCGCAGACCGGCTGGACCGCGCTCGCGTTCGCGCTGGACTGGGTGCGCCCGCCGCGCCACATGTGCGGCACCTCGTTCTTCTACGCGCATTCGGATCAGTGGCGCTATGAAACGCTCAAGACCGCCGAACAACTCTCGCCGCTGGCCGACACGACGCGTTACGGCAAGACCCTGATCGATTGCAACGTGCGCGCCGAGCGCATGGGCTGGATGCCGTCGGCGCCGCAGCTGGACCGCAATCCGTTGACGATCGCGCGCGCTGCCGCGGCCGCGGGCACCGACGCGAAGACCTTTGTCACGCGGGCGCTCAAGTCCGGCGAGATCAAGATGGCGTGCGAAGACCCGGACAACCCGGTCAACTTTCCGCGCAACCTGTTCATCTGGCGCTCGAACCTGTTCGGCTCCTCCGGCAAGGGCCACGAGTATTTCCTCAAGCACTTCCTCGGCACACGCAACGGCCTGCAAGGCAAGGACCTGGGCGCCGACGGCGGCGTGAAACCCGAGGAAGTCGTGTGGCGCGATCCCGCGCCGGAGGGCAAGCTCGACCTCGTGGTCACGCTGGACTTTCGCATGTCCACCTCGTGCCTGTATTCGGACGTGGTGCTGCCGACGGCCTCGTGGTACGAGAAGAACGATCTCAACACCACCGACATGCATCCGTTCATCCATCCGTTGTCGGCGGCGGTGGATCCGGTGTTCGAATCCAAAAGCGACTGGGAAATCTTCAAGGCGATCGCGAAGAAGTTCTCCGAATTGTCGGAAGGCGTGCTCGGCGTCGAGAAGGACGTGGTGCTGGTGCCGATGCAGCACGACACTCCCGCCGAGATCGCGCAGCCGTTCGATGTGCGCGACTGGAAGAAGGGCGAGTGCGACCTGATCCCGGGCGTCACCGCACCGGCGATTGTCACGGTCGAGCGCGACTATCCGGCGACGTTCGCGCGTTTCACCTCGCTCGGGCCACTGCTCGACAAGCTCGGCAACGGCGGCAAGGGCATCGGCTGGAACACCGACCACGAGATCAAGGGCCTGGCCGCGCTCAACTACACGGTCGCCGACGGCCCGGCCAAGGGCCGGCCGCGCATCGAGTCCGACATCGATGCCGCCGAGACGATCCTGTACCTCGCGCCGGAGACCAATGGCGAGGTCGCGGTCAAGGCATGGGCGGCGCTGTCGAAGATCACCGGACGCGATCACACGCACCTGGCACGCGCGCGCGAGGACGAGAAGATCCGCTACCGCGACATCCAGGCGCAGCCGCGCAAGATCATCTCCTCGCCGACCTGGTCGGGCATCGAGAGCGAACACGTCAGCTACAACGCCGGCTGGACCAACGTCAACGAGCTGATTCCCTGGCGCACGCTTTCCGGGCGCCAGCAGTTCTACCAGGATCATGCGTGGATGCGCGATTTCGGCGAAGGCTTCGCGCTGTACCGCCCGCCCGTGGACATGCACGCGACGCGTCCGCTGCTCGGCGCGCGCGACAACGGCCATCCGGAAGTCGTGCTCAACTTCATCACGCCGCACCAGAAGTGGGGCATCCACAGCACCTACACCGACAACCTGATCATGCTCACGCTCTCGCGCGGCGGGCCGATCGTGTGGATTTCCGAAATCGATGCGCAAAAGGCCGGCATCGTCGACAACGACTGGATCGAGGCGTTCAACCTCAACGGCGCATTGACCGCGCGTGCCGTGGTCAGCCAGCGCGTCAAGGAAGGCATGTGCCTGATGTACCACGCGCAGGAAAAGATCGTGAACGTGCCCGGCTCGCAAATCACCGGCCAGCGCGGCGGCATCCACAACTCGGTCACGCGCACCGTGGTCAAGCCCACGCACATGATCGGCGGCTACGCGCAACTGTCGTATGGCCTGAATTACTACGGCACCACCGGCGCGAACCGCGATTCGTTCGTGATCGTGCGCAAGCTCGCCAAGGTGGACTGGATGGATCGCGCGCAACATGCTGCGCGCGAAGCCGAACTGCACGCGAAACTTGCGTGAGGGGCAAACAATGAAGATCCGCGCACAAATCGCGATGGTGCTGAACCTCGACAAGTGCATCGGCTGCCACACCTGTTCGGTCACCTGCAAGAACGTGTGGACCTCGCGCAAGGGCATGGAGTACGCGTGGTTCAATAACGTCGAGACCAAG
>JAFEFP010000308.1 GCA_018240545.1 Pseudomonadota bacterium
TCCCATCCTTGTCCACCCAGCCGCGGAACATGCCTTCGGTGTTGAACGGCGTGGCGAATTGCCCGTCCGCGCCGAGCACGATCGCGCCGCCATCGCCGCCGAGCTTGGGAATTTCGGTGTTGATCACGTATTCGGCCGCCTGCTTGAGCGGCTGGTGCATCTCGGTCACGCGCATGCAGATCTCGTGCGCGGCCACGGTGCGCAGGTAGAACTCGCCCCAGCCGGTGCCGGACACCGCGCAACCCGCGTTCGCGTAGGTGCCGGCACCGATGATCGGTGAATCGCCGACGCGGCCGAAGCGCTTGTCGGTCATGCCGCCGGTGGACGTGCCCGCGGCAAGGTGCCCGGCCTTGTCCAGCGCTACCGCGCCAACGGTGCCGAAGTGACCTTCCTTCTCGGCGTCGGCATGCTGGCCGGCGGCATCCTGCTTCAGCGCGTCCTGCAGCTCGCGCCAGCGCTGCTCGGTCCAGAAATATTTCGGATCGACCGGCACGATGCCCTGGGTTTTCGCGAATTCCTCGGCACCGTCGCCGAACATCAGCACGTGCGGGGACTTCTCCATCACGGCACGCGCGAGCAGGATCGGGTTCTTAACGCGATGCACGTTGGCCACGCCGCCGGCGCGCAGCGTCGCGCCGTCCATGATCGCGGCGTCGAGCTCGTTCTTGCCGTCGTGATTGAACACCGCGCCCTTGCCGGCGTTGAAGTGCGGATCGTCCTCGAGCACGGTGATCGCGGCGGTCACCGCGTCCAGCGCCGGCTTGCCGGCCTTGAGCTCGGCATATCCATGTTCGAGCGCGGTGGTGAGTGCCGCGCGGATCGCTTTTTGCGTGGCCGGATCCATCTCGCTCTTGACCACGCCGGCACCGCCGTGGATGACGAGGATGGGCGTGGCGGCATGACTCACGGCGGAGATGCCGAAAACGGACAGGGCGATGGCGGCGAGTGTACGAAGCATCGGTGCGACCTCCGGGACGACATGCGCCAATTATGACGCCGGCGGCGGCGCTGGCAAGCGCTGCGGAAAGTCGATCCTCGCAACGGTGCCGGCGCCGACCTCGCTGCGGATTTCCACCGGCCAGCCGAAGCGCTCGGACAGGCGGCGCACGATGCTCAGGCCGACGCCATGGCCGGCGCTGGCACTGCGGCCGGCGCGGAAATACGGCTGGTGGGTGCGCGCGATTTCATCCGCGCTCATGCCGATGCCGCTATCGACAACGCTGATGCTGTCCGCGCCGATGCGCACGCACACGCGGCCGGATTCGGTATACAGGCAGGCGTTGCGGATCAGGTTTCCGATCATCGCCGCGAACACGCGTGGCGGCGCGCGCAGGGCAAAGCGCGCGCGTTCGTCCCGTTCCAGCGTGACCGGCTTGCCTTCGAGCAGGGGCCGGGCGCGCTCGACTTCTTCGCGCACCGCATCGTTGACCACGAACTCTTCCTGTGGCAGTCCGGTGTCGGACTCGCGCGCCAGCAGCAGGAAGGTCTCGAGCATGGCCTCCATGTCGCGCGCCGAGCGACGAATGCGCTGCAGCGCACGCTGTGCGAACGGCGAGACGTCTTCCTCGAGCAGCACGTCGGCGGCGATCTTGATGACCGTGAGCGGACTGCGCAATTCGTGGCTGGCGTCGCGGGTGAAGTTGCGCTCGCGCTCGACGAATTCCTCGATCCGGCTGGCATGGCTGTGCAACGCGCGCGCCAGTACCTCGACTTCGCCATCCGGGTCGCGCGAAAGATGGCGCGGATCGAGCGCGGCGAGGTCGGGATGCTTGGGATCCCATTCGCGCACGACTTTCGCCAGCGCGATCACCGGCGACAGCGCGCGTCGCGAGGCACGATAGGTGAGCCACGTCGTGATGTAGATGATGAGCAGGACCAGGATCAGCGGCACGAAGCCGAACAGGAAGGCCAGCCTGCCCACCTGTTCCTGGTTGAACACGAGCAACAAGCGTCCGGGCGGACCATCGGAAACCTGCACCAGCTCGAAACGGCCACCGTGCTGGACGCGGTGGTAGCCCGGCGCCAGGCCGCGCAACGGCGCGGGCACGACGGCCGGATCGTCTCCGGGCGCGAGCAGGTAACCGGTCATGTTGTTGGTGTCCGGCACCGGGGCATCGTGGTTGCGCTGCCAGCGCTGCCAGTAAAACGCCGCTTCACCGGTGAGCGCGCGCTTGATCAGCACGTCCTCGAGCACGGTCGCGGCGCCATACACGCCGAGGATGGTGGCAAGGCTGATCGCCGCCATCTGCAGGACATATACGGCCCAGATCTTGCGGCGGATGCCGCCGCGCGGCACCACGCTCAGGCCCTCCTGCCGGCGGGGACTTCGGCGTCGAGGTCGGCCAGGCGATAACCGGCGCTGTGGATGGTGTGCAACAGCGGGCGCTGGAAGGGCTTGTCGATGATCTTGCGCAGATTGTACAAATGGCTGCGCAAGGTGTCCGAATCGGGCAGCAGGTCGCCCCAGACCTCGCGCTCGATGTCGGCTCGGCTGACCACGCGCGGCGACTCGCGCATCAGGATCGACAGCAGCTTCAGGCCGATCGGAGATACCTGCAAGTCCTGCCCGTCGCGGGTCACGCGCACACTGGCGGTGTCATAGACGAGGTCGGCCACGCGCAGGGTCTGCGCGCTGACCTGACGGCGGTCGCGGCGGATCAACGCGCGCAGGCGCGCCTCGAGCTCGCGGATCTCGAAGGGCTTGACCAGATAGTCGTCCGCGCCGGCATCCAGTCCCGTGAGCTTGTCCTCGAGCGTGTCGCGCGCGGTGAGCATCAGCACCGGCGTGGATTTTTTCGCCTCGCGCCGCAACCGCCGGCAAAGGTCGAGGCCATCCATGCCCGGCAGCATCAGGTCCAGCACGATCACGTCGTAGCTGTTGGACACGGCCAGGTGCAGACCGGTCACCCCGTCGCCGGCATAGTCCAGGCCGTAGCCGCGGCGTTCGAGGAATTCGCCGACCATCTCGGCGATGCCGCGGTTGTCCTCGATCAGCAGGATCAGCCCGGCTTGCTCATCGCGTTGTTTCATGCCCGTTCCGCCGTGTTCACGCGGGTGAAGGATGCGGCGGGCGCGGTGAGCAGGACGTGAAGGAGGTTACGTGCGTCGCGGAACCGATCCGGCACGCCGGCCGCCGAGCCAGCCGATCAGGCCGGCAAGCAGGCCCAGCGCCCATGCCGCCAGCGTCGGGGACGGCACGGGCGCGGCGAGCACGACGGATCCTTCGAACGCGCCGATGTCGGTGAATCCGCCGCTCGTGCGCGGGAATCCCGCGCCGCGCTGGTCGAAGGCAAGATTGCCCGGATTGCTGCCGGCATCCACCGCGGGGCTCCCCGGCTTCAGCGCCAGCGTCAGTGTGGGGCCGCCATGGTCGCCCAGAGGCAGCAGTAGCGGGTCAACCGGCAACGTATCGGCCGGCAAGCCAACGCTGGACGCCGCCGCGGTGACCAGGTTGTTCGATCCGCCGACCGTGAAGGTTCCCGCCCCGGCGATGTCGGCCTTCGTGCCGGCCGCGGTGTTGTCGGCCACGATGCTGCTTTGCAGGGTCAGCGCATTGGCTGTGCCGACCATGTAGATACCCGCTCCGGAAATGCCGGCGGTATTCCCGGCGATCGTGCTGTTGTTGACGAGCATCGAATCAAACACCCGCGCAAACACGCCGCCGCCGGTCTTGTAGCGCGCGGTGTTGCCTGCGATGGTGCTGTTGCCGAGGCCAAAGCCGGCATGCGTGGCGAGGCCGCCACCGGTCCCATACGAATAATTGCCGCTCAGCGTGGAGCGGTAGGCGGATCCGCCCAGATCGGAAAAAATCCCGCCACCGGTGCAATAGCTGCCATGCGTGTCGGTGGGCGCGTGCGCGGCGCGGTTGCCGCTGACCGTGCTCGCGTAGAGATAGGCGACACCGCGATAGGCCATGGCGCCGCCGCCGTAGGCCGCGGTGAACGTGTTCGGGTGCGAACCGAGCGCGACATTGGCGGAAAGTGTGCTCGTATACATGAAGATGCCGCGCGCGGTGACGCCGCCGCCGTAGGCGCCTTCGCCGCTGGCGAGGCAGCCACTGACCGTGCTGTGGTCGAGGCGTACATACCCATTGGATATCACGCAGGCGCCGCCGGTGACGTGGTAGCCGGTTACTGCGGCCAGTCCGCTGCGCACGGTCAACGCGTACAGGCCGAGCGTACCGTAGCCGTAGTGGACGAAGACGCGGTCCCGGCCCGCGCCATCGATCGCGAGCCGGCCCGCACCGGCACCCACGATCGCCAGGTCGTCCACCATGACCGGTATCGCGCCTTGCGCCAGCGTGATCGTGCTGCAACCCAGCGCGCTGGCATCGACACGGTCGCCCTCGCCGGCCCCGGCAATCACCGCGCGCAACGTGCCCGCGCTGCCGTCGTCGGCGCAACTGGAAACCGGCAAGGTCGCGGCGACGTGTGCAGCGTGCGCGGGCCGCGACCGCGCGATCGCATCCAGCGCCGAGAACAGGGCGGCCACGGCACGTCCATCGCCCGGTTTCCATGCCGCCGGCACCGGCACGCTCAACGGCGCGGCCTGCGCCAGGCCAGTCGCCAGCAGCGCGGCCGCCAGCGGCACCCGGCGTAGCGTGCGCCCACTCACATTCATCCCGCGGCCCCTGCGCTATGCTTGATTGCGCGCCAGCGTATCACGCGCTTGCGTCTTGCCGCGCGGGGCGACTATCGTTGCCGTGCATCCGGGGGAACCACGCATGTCCTACGCCGAAAAACGCCGCCATCCGCGCCTGGCCATCTATTCCGCCGCGCTCGCCGTGTGCCGGGGCGATGGCTATCTGTCGGATGTCCGGGACTTGTCGCAGGGTGGCGCCTGCATCAGCCGGCCGAAAAACTGGCCCGCGGACGCACCGGCCGACTGCCGCGTGTTCTTCATCTTCGACCAGGAAACCGTGATCGGGCTGGACGCGCGCATCGTGCGCATCGGCGCCGAGGACATCGGCCTGGAATTCGTGCCCGGACAGGAACAGCGCGTCGAAAGCCTGCTCTACGAGTCGCGCTTTCTCGACAAGGACACGCCCTGATGAATCCGCGCCTGCTCGATTACCTCGCGCCGATCGCATTGTTGATCGGCTCCAACGTGTTCATGACCTTTGCCTGGTACGGACACCTGAAATTCACCAGCCGGCCGCTGTGGCTGGTGATCGCGGCGAGCTGGGGCATCGCCTTCTTCGAGTACTGCCTGCAGGTGCCGGCGAACCGCTACGGCTACCGCGTCTACGATCCGGCGCAGCTGAAGACGATCCAGGAAATCATCACCCTGGTCGTCTTCGCCGTGTTCTCGGTGGTCTACCTCGGCGCCAGCCTGCGCTGGAACCACCTGGTCGGTTTCGCCCTGATCGTGCTCGCGGCGTTCTTCCTCTTCTACGAATGAGGAACGAACGACCACGTCACGCCGGCAATGCCGGCGAGCAGCAATAACGCAACCGGCCAGATGCTGAGCACGAATCCATTGTGGCGCGCGGCCGGCGCGCCGACGTAGCCGCGAAAATACACGATGCGCCCGATCACGTAGATCGCACCAAGCGCCGCCATCCACGCCGGATTCCAGTACTGCGCCGCGATCCACAACGCCGGCACGAACACGATCAGCAGTTCCAGCGTGTTCTGCTGCACGCGGAAATAGCGCTCGAACACCTCGTGACCGCTGGTGGCCGGCGCCTTGACGCCATACGTCGCGCGCGCCTTTCCGACCAGCGCCGCGAAAATGAAGTACTCGAGCAACGCGCACAACGTGACCAGATTGACCCAAACCATGACCATTCCTCTTTTGCTTGCGGGGGGCCCGGGCGGGCCGGACGAAGCGCAGGGCGATTTTGTCCCACTCGCCTGCGACGAACAAGTCAACCGGATACGTCTTGTGACGTTACCCAGGGCAAACCCCGAACCTGCGTTGCGAGCGCAGGCGGTTTGGCGGCGCGGACGCGTACCCCCGTCCGCGCCGTTTTTTTTCTCATGCGCCTGATTTTTCTTCAGCCTTGGCGCGATTCCAGTACGCATCCTGCTCGGGCAACGACATGCCATCCAGGTTGCGCCCATCCAGGGCCGCCAGTGTTTCCATGCGCCGGAAGCGACGCTCGAACTTGGCATTCGCGCCGCGCAAGGCGCTCGACCAGTCCACGTTCGCCAGGCGCGCGAGGTTCACGCCCACGAACAGCACGTCGCCGATCTCGTCGGTGAGCCGCGCCATGTCGGCGCCGTGGTCCAGCTCATGGCGCACCTCGCCGATCTCCTCGGCCAGCTTGTCCAGCACCGGGCGCGGATCGGACCAGTCGAAGCCCACGCGCGAGGCGCGCTTTTGCAATTTCAGCGCGCGCTGCCACTCGGGCAGGCCGCGCGGGACGCCGGCAAGCACGCTCGTGTCCGCATCGCCGGCCTGTTCGCGCTCGCGGCGCTTGTGCGCGTCCCAGTCGCGCAACTGCGCATCGGCGCTGTCCACGGTCGCGCCGGCGAACACGTGCGGATGGCGTCGCACCATCTTGTCGCAGATCGCTGCCACGACGCCGGAAAAATCGAACGCGCCGGCTTCCTGCGCCATGCGCGCGTGGAACACGACTTGCAGCAGGAGATCACCCAGCTCGTCGCGCAGGTCGGCCATGTCGCCACGGTCGATGGCGTCGGCGACTTCGTAGGCTTCCTCGATCGTGTACGGCGCGATCGTGGCGAAGGTCTGCTGCACATCCCACGGGCAGCCGCCCTGCGGATCGCGCAGGCGCGCCATGATGCGCAGCAGGTCCCCGATCCCGTACTTGCGTTCGCCCGACTCAGCCATGCGCCGCACCGCGCAGGATCCCGGCCCAATCCACGCTGGCATCGCCACAGGCGAGGAAATCCGGATTGAGCAGCGAATCCTTGGTGTTGTAGCCCAGGGGGCTGCCGTCCATGCGCCGCACCGCCCCGCCGGCCTGTTCGAGCACGCATTGGCCCGCGGCCGTGTCCCATTCGCTGGTCGGCCCGTAACGGACATACAAATCGACCTGCGCACGCGCGGCGCGGCAGAACTTCAACGACGAGCCCAGCGGCAGCAATTGGTGCGGTCCGAGTTTGTCCAGCGCCGCCGCCATGCGCGGATCGCCGTGCGAGCGGCTGCCGGCGACGACCAGCGGCGTCGCCCGCGCTCGCGTGCGCAAATGTCCACTTTGGGATTTTGCTTCAAAATGCGCATGGCCGCCGGACCACGCCCAGTACGTTTCCCCGAGCGCCGGCGCATGCACCACGCCCAGCGCCGGCGCGTGGCCCTCGATGAGGGCGATATTCACCGTGAACTCGCCGTTGCGCTTGACGAACTCGCGCGTGCCGTCGAGCGGATCGACGAGGAAATAACGATCCCATGTCCGGCGCACGGACCAGGCCATCTGTTCGCCGGATTCCTCCGACAACACGGGGATTTCCGGCGCCAGCGCCTGCAAGCCGGCGAGGATCGCCCGATGCGCGGCAAGGTCGGCGGCGGTCAGCGGCGAATGGTCGGACTTTTCTTCCACCGCGAACTCGCCCGCGTACACACGCATGATCGCCGCACCCGCCACGCGTGCCAGCTCGCAGCAGTCGCGCGCCAGGTGCTCCAGGTCACGTTCGATCATGAGCGTGGCACGAAGCGTCCGGCGAGATACTCACGCGCGATGAACAGCGCCGCGATCGAACGTCCCTCGGTCACCTCCGGGTGCGAGAGCAGGTGATGCAGTTGCGAGAGCTTCCACTCGACCACCTCGAGTTCCTCCGGCTCGTCGCCGACGAGGCGTTCCGGATACAGGTCGCGCGCCAGCACCACGTGCGTCATGCTGGTCATGTACGCCGGCGACAGCGACAGGTTGGAGAGGATGAGCAGGTCGCGCGCGCCGAAGCCGATTTCTTCCTTCAGCTCGCGATCCGCGCCCTGCTCGACCGTTTCATCCTGGTCGAGCCGACCCTTGGGCAGGCCGAGTTCGTAACGGCCGATGCCGGCGCCGTACTCGCGCACCAGCAACACCGTGTCGTCGTCGCGCATCGGCACGATGATGACGGCGCCGAGGCCCGAGCCTTTCAGGCGCTCGTACGTGCGGCGCTCGCCGTTGGAGAACTCGAGATCCAGCAGCTCGACGTGCAGGAATTGGCTGCCTTCGGCTGCGCGGGTGGCATGGACGATGGGAGGTCGGCGCATGATCGCGATTGTATCGCGAACGGTGTCCATCCATGTGCCGCGGCGGCGCAGACCATCGGCTACGAGGCGACAACCATGGCGTGGTACAGACTGTAACCGCTGGTGGCGACGATGATGATGGAAACCGCGAAGAGCAGGATGCGCGCGGGAATCTCGCGCGCGAGCATCGCGCCGAGCGGGGCCGCCAGCAGTCCACCGATGATCAGGCCGACGGCAGCGGAGGAAAATGCAGTAACGCCGAGGGTAGCGACGAAAGTGAACGACACGCTGAGCGTCAACAGGAATTCGACAGCATTGACCGTGCCGATCGTCGTCCGTGGATTGCCGCCCTGAACCAGCAGGTTGGAGGTGACGACCGACCCCCATCCGCCACCACCGGCCGCGTCCAGGAACCCGCCGATCAAACCGAGCGGTGCGACGATCTTCGGCGAGCGGTGCCGGGGATCGCGCGACCAGCGCAGCGCACGCCAGAACAGGTACGCGCCGGTGAAGGCCAGATAGGCCATTACAAAGGGCCGGGCCGTTTTCCCATCGACATGGGCGAGCAGGTTCGCGCCCATGATGCCGCCCGCGATTCCGGGGATGGCGAGCTTCCAGAACAGCTTCCAGTCGACGTTGCGGTGAAGGATGTGGCTCAGACCGGAAGCCCCTGTCGTGAACGCTTCCACCAAATGGACGCTGGCCGATGCGCGCGCGGGCGCGAGGCCCAAGACGCTCACCAGCAAGGTGGTCGTGATCACGCCGAAGGCCATGCCCAGGGCGCCATCCACCAACTGCGCGAGAAAACCGGCCAGGATGAACGGCAGGACGGAGTAGACCAGGTCGAGGTCAGGCAGCGGGAACACCGGCTATATCCAGCAACAGCTTGGGCGGGATGTAGCCTAACGCATCGCATGCCAGGCATTCAAAGCACGATCTTCATGTCGGCATGACCGCGCGTGCGAGACTGCCCTGCAATCGCATGAAAAGAAAGCCGGACGGTTTCCCGCCCGGCTTCTGCGCAACCAGCAAACCTGTTCGTTATTTCTTCGGCACCGGATTGCCGTCCGCGTCGATCACGTGGACATCGCCCAGGTTGAGGGCGCTGACCGGTTTTTCGATCTTCGACAGATCGCCCACGATCACCCAGGCCAGCTTGTCCGGGCGGATGACTTCCTTCGCGGCCGCCTCGATGTCGGCGTCCTTCTGCCCCTCGATGCGCGACTTGAGCATCTGCACGTAGTCGTCCGGACGATCGAACTTGACGATGCCTTCCATCGCGCCGAGCACCGCGCGCGCGGTTTCATACTGGCCCGGCATCTTGCGCACGTCGTTGTCCTTGATCTTGCCGATTTCCTTGTCGGTGAGCGGCTTGTCGCCGACCACGGCGCGCGCTTCCTTCAGCACTTCCTCCGCCGACGGCGCGGTCTTGTCGGTCTGCACCGGCGCGTACATCAGGTACGGGCGCTGGCCGACCGCGTTCGGGCTGAAGCTGAAGGCGCCGTAGGCCCAGTGCTTGTCCTCGCGCAGGTTCATGTTCAGGCGCGAGGTGAAGGTGCCGCCGAAGGCACCGTTCATGGTGCCGATCTCGAGGTTGTTGCCGGCCTTGGTGGACGGCGCGACCAGACCGGCGATGATCACCGATTGCTGCGCGCCGGGACGATCGACCAGGTATACGCGACCCTTGGCGGGGTAATCGACCTTGGCCAGGTTCTTGGCCGGAACCTTGGTCGCCGGGGCCTTCCAGTCACCGAACACTTTCTCGAGTTCCGGCACGATCGCATCCAGCGTCGTGTCGCCCGCCACCAGGATCTTCATGTTGTCCGGGCGGATGTAATCGTGCACGAAGCCGCGCATGTCATCGGCGGTGAGCGACTTGATCGAGCTTTCCGTGCCCGAGCCGGTGAACGGTATCGCGTAGGCGTTGCCCTTGCCGTACAGGATCGGCGGCAGCAGGCGCAGCGCGATGCTGGTGGGTTCGGTCTTTTCCTGCGCGATGCCGGCCAGCCACTGTCCGCGCAGGCGCGCGAAGTCGGCGTCGCGGAACGCGGGATTGCGCACGATGTCGGCATACAGTGCCAGCGAATCGCCGAGCTTGTCGCCCAGCGCGTTCAGCGAGACGTTGCACACGTCCAGATCGCAACCGCTCATGACGTAGGCGCCCAGGCGCTGCTTGCGCTTGGCGATCTCCACCGAATCCAGGTCCCTGGTGCCTTCGTCGAGCATGCGCATGGTGAAACTCGAAGTGCCAAGCTTGCGGCCCTGGTCGGCCGCATAGCCTGCGTCGAACAGCGCCTCGATCTGCACCACCGGCACCGCATGGCGTTCGGCCAGCACCACTTCGATGCCGTTCTTGAGCTTGCCGTGCTGCAGTTTCGGGAAGGTCAGGTCGGGGAACTGCGCCACGGTCGGCACGCCCTTGCCGCGATCAACATCGCTCTTGGTGACCGTGTACTTGCCCGCAGGCGACAGCACGTTGGCGGGACGGCCAGCAATCGCGGCGCGACCGGTGGTCTCGGCGGCATCCACGGCTTCGACCTTGCCCGGCGACACGGTGAGCGTGTAGTCGCCCTTCGACAGCCATTGGTTGGCGGCGGCCTTCACCTGCACCGGCGTCGCCGCCATGGTGATGGCGTAATCCATCTTCCACGCACCCGGATCGCCGCGATAGACCTGGCCCTCGGCCAGTGTCACCGCCTTGCCGGAGAAGCCGCCGATCTGTTCCAGTCCGCGGATCGTGGATGCCTGGTAGCTGGCCTGGGCGCGTTGCAGCTCATCGGCGGTCGGGCCATCTTTCAGGAACTTCGCCCACTCGTCGGCCACCGCGGCATCGACCTTTTTCGCATCCACGCCCTTCTTCACGTCCACCTGCAGCACGGTCATGCTGGCGAGCACGAACGACATGTTCTCGACCGAGACGTCGTCGGCGAGCTTGTCCTGATAGACCAGGCGCTGGTACAGGCGCGAGGTCTTGCCGCCGCCAAGCACGCGCGCGGCGAGATCCAGCATCAGGCGATCGTCGCCCTGCGCGCCCAGGCCCGGCGTGTTCCATTCGCGGTAGACACGCGTCTGCGCCACGTTGTCGGTCATCGTGCCGCGGGTCGAGGCCTCGCGCGGCGTGACCCACGGCTGCGGGCGCGGCACGCGCGGACCGGCCGGGATGTCGCCGAAGTATTTCAGCGCCTTTTCGCGCGCCTGTTCCGGCGTGATGTCGCCGACCAGCACCAGCACGGTATTGGCCGAGCCGTAGTAATCGCGGAACCACTGCTTGACGGTATCCAGCGATGCGGCATTCAGGTCCGCCATCGAGCCGATGGTGTCGTGGTGGTAGGGATGATTGGCCGGGAACGCGTTGGCCTGGATGTCCTCCATCACGCGGCCATACGGCTGGTTTTCACCCTGGCGCTTTTCGTTCTGGACCACGCCGCGCTGGGTGTCGAGCTCTTTTTGCCCGATCGCGCCGAGCAGGTGACCCATGCGGTCGGACTCCATCCACAGCGCCATGTCCAGCGCGGTGGTCGGCACGGTTTCGAAATAATTGGTGCGATCCAGCCAGG
>JAFEFP010000309.1 GCA_018240545.1 Pseudomonadota bacterium
CGATTCAGGCATTGCCGATCGATTCGGGCAACAGGCCGTCGACAAAAGCGGCCGCATCGAACTCGCGCAGGTCGTCGAGCGACTCGCCCAGCCCGACGAAGCGGATCGGCAACCCGAATTCGCGCGCCAGCGCGAACACCACGCCGCCCTTGGCCGTGCCGTCGAGCTTGGTGACGACCAGGCCGGTCACGCCGATGGCCTGCCGGAATTGCCGGGTCTGGCTGATCGCATTCTGGCCGGTGGTGCCGTCGATCACGAGCAGGACCTCGTGCGGCGCCTGCGCGTCGAGCTTGCCGAGCACGCGGCGGATCTTGGCCAACTCGTCCATCAGTCCGCCCTGGGTATGCAGGCGGCCGGCGGTGTCGGCGATGAGCACATCCGCGCCGCGGGACTTCGCCGCTTGCAGCGCGTCGAAGATCACGCTGGCCGAATCGGCGCCCGAGCCTTGCGCGATTACCGCGACGTTGATGCGTTCGCCCCAGGTCTTGAGCTGCTCGACGGCGGCCGCGCGGAAGGTGTCGCCGGCGGCGAGCACGACCTCGTGCCCACCATGCTGCAAGCGGCGCGCGAGCTTGCCGATGGTGGTGGTCTTGCCGACGCCGTTGACGCCAACCGTGAGGATGACGAAAGGCTTGTGCGCCGCATCGATGCGCAGCGGTTGCGCGACCGGCACGAGCAGGGCGACGAGGCGCTCGCGCAACGCGTCGAGCAGGGCATTCGCTTCGGCGAATTCGCGCTGGTGCAGGCGCGCGCGCAAATCCTCGATCAGTTCGGTGCTGGCCGCGACGCCAGCATCCGCGCCGATCAATACTGCTTCCAGTTCGTCGAGCAGGGCCTCGTCGAGCTTCGCATGCCGCGCAAACAGATCGCGGATGTCGCGGTTGAATACGCTGCCGGCCAGACGCTCGCGCCAGGTCTTTTTCGCGGGTTCGGGAGCGGATTCGGCCTTTTCCGCGTCACGATTTTTCCAGAACTTGAGCATTGCGCATCGACTTCCACGACAATGGCACCATGGTATCACCGCGGCCCTCGCCCCCTCCCGGGAAATTGCGCATCATCGGCGGCTCGTTGCGCGGCTCGCGCATCGCCGTACCGGACAAGCCCGGGTTGCGCCCGACGCCGGATCGCGTGCGCGAAACGCTGTTCAACTGGCTGGCGCCGGTCATGGCGGGCGCGCGCTGCCTGGATCTTTTCGCCGGCACCGGCGCTCTCGGCATCGAAGCCTTGTCGCGTGGCGCAGGCCGCGTCGATTTCGTCGAGGCCGATGCTTGGCTGGCAGGCGAGTTGCGCGCGAATCTGTCGCGGCTAAAGCGGGATGCGCGGGTCCACGTCGGCGATGGGGTGGATTTTCTGGCGCGGGAAACCGCGCGTTACGACGTGGTTTTTCTCGATCCGCCATTCGCCGCCGGACTGTGGACTGCGGCGGCGCGGGCGCTGGAGGCGTACGGGCGTTTGCACGAATCGGCCTGGATCTATGTCGAATCGCCCGCGGCTTCCGCGCCGGAGCTGCCGCCCAACTGGAGACCGCACCGCGAAGGCCGGGCGGGCGGGGTGCGGTATGCGCTCTACCGTCGCGCGGAGCCATCGGCTAAGCTCTAGCGGTCATGCCCAAGGCGTCTTCCAAGCAGGCTCGCGCGCGCATCGCGGTGTATCCCGGCACGTTCGATCCGATCACCAATGGCCACGCCGATCTGGTCGGCCGCGCCGCGCCGTTGTTCGATCGCCTGATCGTCGGCATCGCGAGCAGTGCCGGCAAGGGGCCGAGCTTCGAGCTGGACGAGCGCATCGCCCTGGCCCGGGTGGCGCTGGACGGAATCGCCAACGTCCAGGTGCGCGGTTTTGCCTCGCTGCTTGCCGATTTCGTGCGCGAAACCGGTGCCGGGGTCATCCTGCGCGGCCTGCGCGCGGTATCGGATTTCGAATACGAATTCCAGCTCGCCAGCATGAACCGGCACCTGATTCCCGACGCCGAGACCCTGTTCCTGACGCCGGCCGAGCAGTACAGTTTCATTTCCTCGTCCCTGGTGCGCGAGATCGCGCGCCTGGGCGGGGACGTTTCCGATTTCGTCCATCCGGTGGTGCAGAAGGCACTGCGCACGCGCTGGAAAAATTCCTGAAAGCCAAAGGTGACATCATGAAAAATCCGATTCGTATACTTTTCCTGGCGCTGGCCGGCACATTCATGCTTGCCGCCTGCGGCCCGAGCGACGAGGACAAGCAGAAGGCCGCCGAAGCGGCGGCACAGGCGGCGGCGAACGCGCCGGTGCCGCTGCCGGCAGCCGGCGCCGACGACGCGGCCTGGCAGAAGTACCTGGTTTCGGTCGTGACCCGCAACATGCAGGGCGTCAAGACCAACCACCCGTTCATGTACTACGTGCCGGCGGGCGACAGCCAGGACGCGCAGGACGCGCGCAAGAGCCAGCTCGACAACGTCGCCACAACGGTCGCGCGCGGCGTGCTGCCCGGCAACATGCTCGCGTTTGGGGGACCGGATTCCAAGCTTACGGCCGATCTCATCGTTGCGGCATTCGCCGGCAACCCGGAAACCGCGATGCCCGGCGCAAACGAGGGTTCGTTCAAGAACGTGGTGGTGCTGTTCGCCGGCGCCGCCGCGGATCAGCAGCGTGTGCAGGATGCGATGGCCAAATCCGGGGCGGAGTTGCGGTTTGTGGAAATGAAGTGACATTGACGCCGCTTGCGGTGGCAATGTCATCCCGCCAGGGAATGGCGGGATCCAGATGCCAGGGAAGGCAAACGTCCCTGTTGACTGGATTCCGGCAGTCCATGCCGGAATGACGAGCAAGAAGTGGCACTCAAGATCCTCGGCACCTGCGTCAACTGCGATGTCTGCGAGCCGGTCTGTCCGAATCGCGCGATCTCGCAGGGTGAGGTCATCTATGCGATCGCGGCGGAGCGCTGCACCGAATGCATCGGCCATTTCGATGCGCCGCAATGCGTGGAGGTTTGTCCGGTCGAATGCATCATCGTCGATCCGGACAACGTCGAAACACCGGATGCGTTGATGGCGAGGTTTCGCGACCTCACCGGCGAGGAGCAGGCATGAGAAAAATGTACTTTGTTGCAATTGTCGCATTGACTGCGCTCGCGTTCGGCGCGAATGCCACCGAGCGTCCGGGCCATGCCGCCATTGCCAGCGCGCACAAGCTCGCGACACAGGCCGGTTTCGAAATCCTTGCCGAAGGGGGCAATGCATTCGATGCGGCAATCGCGGTGGCATCGACTCTGTCGGTCGTCGAGCCGCAAAGTTCGGGCATCGGCGGCGGCGGGTTCTTCCTGTTGCATCGCGCGCGCGATGGCAAGAACCTGATGCTCGATGCGCGCGAAACCGCGCCGGCAGGGGTAGACGCCGCGCGCTACCGGAAGGCGGACGGCACGCCCGATCGCGACGCTTCGCTGTACGGGCCACTGGCCGCCGGCATTCCGGGCGAACCGGCCGCGCTGGTGTGGCTGGCCGAACACTACGGCAAATTGCCGTTGGCCAAATCGCTGGCACCGGCGATCCGCATTGCGGGTGAGGGTTTTCAGCCTGGCGCGGGCTTCCTCGAAGCCATTGCCGACCATCGGGCACAGATCGCGCGCTATCCGGGCACCCGGAAACTGCTGATGCCGAATGGCGAAGTACCCAAGGCCGGCTGGACGTTCCGCAATCCCGATCTGGCCGCAACGCTGGAACGCATCGCCGCGCAAGGCAATGATGGCTTCTACAAGGGCAAGACCGCGGATTTGATCCTGAAGTCGGTCAAGGCCGAAGGCGGCGACTGGACGGCGGCGGACCTTGCCGGCTACAAGGTCGTCGAGCGCGCACCGCTGGATTTCGCTTACCGTGGCTGGAAGATCGTCACCGCCGCGCCGCCATCCTCGGGCGGCGTGGCGTTGGAAGAGATGTTCAACGTGCTGTCCGGCTACGATCTGGACCAGCTCGATCGCCCGCAGCGGCTGCACACCATCATCGAGGCGATGCGCCGCGCGTTCCGCGACCACAATGAGTACCTCGGCGATCCGGATTTCGTGAAGATGCCGCTGGAAACGCTCTTGTCGCCTGCCTACGCGGCCGGGTTGCGCGCAAGCATCCTGCCGGACAAGGCCACGCCCTCGTCCATGCTGCCCGCGACCGTGGCGCACGATCCGGGCATGCACACCACGCATTTCTCCATCATCGATGCCGACGGCAACATGGTCGCGACGACGCAGACCGTGAACACGCATTTCGGCTCGTGCCTCGTGCCGCCCGGCACCGGCGTGTTCCTCAACAACGAGATGGACGACTTCGCCCTGGTGCCGAACGCACCCAATGCCTACGGCCTGCTGGGCAGCAAGGCCAATGCGCCGGCGCCGGGCAAGCGCATGCTCTCGTCGATGACGCCGACGTTTGTATTCAGTCCGGAGCGAGTCGGCGTGATCGGTTCGCCCGGCGGCTCGACCATCATCACCCAGGTGTTCGAGGGCATCCTCGCGTTCATGCATGGCGATACTGCCGCGCAGATCACCGCCACGCCGCGCTACCACCACCAGTATCTGCCGGATGTGGTTTACGTCGAACCGGGTGCGTTCGACGCGACGACCACGTCTGCGCTCGAAGCGATGGGCTACAAGATCGCCGCGCGCGGACACTGGGGATTCATGAACGTGGTGACCTGGGACCTGCGCACCAACAAGCTCGACGCCGCGAGCGACCCGCGCCGCGACACGGGCCTGGGTGAGGTGAAATGAAACTCTGGTCGATCCTGGGCAATTCGCAGCGGCTCGATGGCGGAGCCATGTTCGGCAACGCGCCGCGCGCGATGTGGGAAAAATGGATCACGCCGGATGCCGACAACCGCATCCCGCTGGCCTGTCGCGCCTTGCTCGCGCAGGACCTGGACGGCAAGAACGTGTTGTTCGAGACCGGCATCGGCGCGTTTTTTTCGCCGGCGCTGCGCGAACGCTATGGCGTGGTCGAAGACCGGCACGTGCTGCTCGACTCGCTGCGCGCCGCGGGATTCGAGCACACCGACATCGACACCGTGGTGCTCTCGCACCTGCATTTCGACCATGTCGGCGGCCTGCTCGCGGCGTGGCGCGAAGCCGCGCCGCCGGCGTTGCTGTTTCCGAAGGCGAAGTTCGTGGTCGGCAAGCGCGCGTTCGAGCGCGCCGTGCGCCCGCATCCGCGCGATCGCGCCTCGTTCATCCCCGAGGTGCCGGATTTGCTCGAGCAATCCGGGCGCCTGGAACTGGTGGAAAACGCGCACTCGTTCGCGCTCGGCAAGAGCGTGCGCTTCACCTTCAGCGACGGCCATACGCCGGGACTCATGCTCGCCGAAATCGTCGTGCCCAATATTGGCAATGGGGGCGGCGTGGTTTTCTGCGCTGACCTGATTCCCGGGCGTCCGTGGGTACATCTGCCGGTCACGATGGGTTACGACCGCGCGCCGGAATTGCTGATCGACGAAAAACGCGTGTTCCTCGAAGACAAGCTCGCGCGCGGCGTGCGCCTGTTCTTCACGCATGACGTCAATTGCGCACTCGCGCGGGTGACGCGCGACGACAAGGGCCGCTTCGGCACGGCCGACGAAATGCCGGCATTGGCCGGCATGGCCGCCTGACATGGCCAAGCGCAAACGCAAGAAGACGGCCATGCCACGCTGGTCCGTCGTGGCGCTCGCCGTTCTGGTCGCGATCGCAGCGCTTTGGTTCATGCGCGCGCACCTGCCGGCATTTCGCCTGCCGGCGATGACTGGCGCGTCCCGCGGCGTTCTTGCCATCGATGCGTCACCGGTCAATGCGGCGAACGATGGCCGCCGCGTGCGCGTGACCGGCTTGCTCACGGCCTCCGCGCCCGCGCAGGATGCACAACTGGGCATGCGCGCGGGCGATGCGGTGCTGCTGCGCAATGTGGAAATGTACCAATGGCGCGAACACTGCGCCGGCGCGGCGTGCAGTTACGACACCGGCTGGGGTGCGCCGGTCGATTCGCGCAAATTCCGCGATCCGAAAGGTCACGAGAGTCCGCAGGCGCCGTTTGCCAGCACGGCATTTGCCGCGCCGGGATTGAAGCTCGGCGCGTTCGGCGTGGATGCTGCCCTGCTGGTCGCCCAGCACGCGCCGCACGACTATCCGGTTACCGATGCGGGCCTCGCGCCCAACATGGCGGCCAGTTTCAGCGCACACGGTGGCGCGCTCTACGCCGGTGGCGATCCGGCACACCCGCATGTTGGCATGTTGCGCGTGAGCTATCGCGTCGTGCCGCTGGGCGCGGCGACGCTCGAAGGCGTGCAGCACGACGGGAAGCTCCTCCCGAGGTAATCCAACTCACGTCCGCGCGATTGCGAACAACTCGGCGGCGTGGTCCAGGAAATACAGCCCGGCGAACAATTTCGGATCGATCGAATAGCCTTCCCGGGCCTTTGTCAGCAGCCAGTGCGGCGCCTCGGTACGCGGTACCTCGTGAACAACGATGTTTTCGGTGCGATCGCCGCCGCCGCGATGCTTGCGCACCAGATCGAAAGCGCGCACGAACGCGATCACCTCGTTGCTCATGCCGGCCGAAGACGGTCCCGCGATCAGGAACTCGACATGTCCTGCGCGGTAGCCGGTTTCTTCGAGCAATTCACGCTGCGCGGCCGCCACGGCCGTTTCGCCGGCGCCGCCATCGCGGTCGCCGACCAGGCCCGCAGGCATCTCGATGGTCCGCGCCGAAATCGCCTCGCGCCATTGCTCCACGAACAGGATGCGATCATCGGGCGTCAGCGCAACGATGATCACACCGCCACCCGGGTTCGTGCGCTCGGCATATTCCCAGCGCCCGCGTTTGCGCAGGCGCAGCCAGCGACCATTGAAAAGCGTTTCGGTTTGCGTCATTGTGGCGGACTTTCCCGACCGGCAGGTCGGCCGCGAACTTCGCGGCGGCCGTGCGGTCATACCCGCCTCACATCATCACGGATTCGACCATGAAGATTCAATCGTGGGTTTGCACGGCCGCTCTCGTCGCCGTGTCCTGCGCCGCCGGTGCGCAAGCGGTTCGCGCCGCCCCTTCCGATGCCGCCGCCAAAGCGCAGGCGGAACTGGTCCAGCGCGCCGAGGCGCTGACGGAAGGCCAGATCATGCAGTCGCACGACATCGCCGCCCTGAGTCGCCTGGGCCAGTTGTATGCGGCGCGGAACGACATGCAGCGCTTCATCTGGGTACTCAAGCGGGCCGGGGAACTGTCGCCGAATTCGGGTGACCTGAAGCTGCAACTCGCGCTCGCCTACGCGAAGATCGATGACAAGCCGCACGCCTATGACACCCTGATCCGCATGCAGACCCAGGGCTTCGGTTACGACGTCAGCAAGGATTCCCGCTTCGATCCGATCCGCGGCACCAAGGTCTGGGATTACCTCGTCGCCAACCTCAACGTGAATGCAAAGCCATTCGGCGAGGGCAAGACCGCATTCACCCTGCCCAAGGGCGATTATCTGTATGACGCGCTGGCCTGGGACGCCAAGCGCGGCGACCTGCTCGTCGGCAGTGCGCGCGACGGCGCGATCCGGCGCGTGGATGCACAGGGCAAGGTTTCCGATTTCATCAAGCCTGACGCGAGCAACGGCCTGTGGGGCGTGGATTCCCTCGCCGTCGACGCGGCGCGCGGCAGGCTCTACGCCGGCAGCTCGTCCACGGCGATCTTCCAGGGGTTCAGCGCGGACACTGCGGGCAAGGCGGGGATCTTCGAATTCGACCTCGCCACCGGCAAGTTCCTGCACAAGTATGTCTTTGCCGCGGGCGACGGCGCGCACCGCCTGACCGCGCTCGTGCTTGCTGCCGACGGCAAGCTCTACGCGGCCGACGCGCGCCGCCGACAGATCTTCAAGCTCGAAGACGGCGGGCTGCGCGACATCCTGAACAATCCGAAGCTCACCAGCTTCAGTGCGCTGGCGATTTCCGGCGACGGACGCACCCTGTACCTGGCTGACTACGCGCTCGGCATCTTCGGCTATGACCTTGCCACCGGCAAGGCGTTCGAGGTGGCCTACGATCCCTCGCGTCTGGTCGTGGGCGGCATCGTCTCGATGGATTGGTACGACGGCACGCTGGCCGTAGTGCAGGACGGCATGGTGCCCAAGCGCATCATGCGCCTGCAGTTGGACAAGGACGGGCGCAAGATCGCAAGCGCGATGCCGCTGGATGTGGCGAGTCCGGAATTCACCGCACTCGACGCCAGCACGATCGCTGGCGACCGGCTCTACACCATCGTCAACCGGCAGGATAGCCTGTACGATGATCATGGCGTGCTGACCGAGGCGGACAAACTCGTGCCGACCACGATTTTTCGCAGCAACCTGCGCTTTGCCTGGGGCCAGAGCGGGGTCAGCGGTGGTGGCGCTTCGGAAATCGCCCCGGACAAGGTCGGCAAGCCCAGGAAGGCCGACGTGAAACCCGGCGTGCCCGCGCCCGCCAAGGCCGCGCCGAGTGCGGCGGAAAAGCACTGATCAGCCGGCGAGCAGCGCCTTGCAACGGGCGCGGGTCCGTGGCCCGCAGCGCAGCGCCTCGAGCAGGGCGTCCAGCGTTTGCCCGTTGCCGGCAGAGCGTGTGAGTTCATCCGGATGCGTCGGCACCGGCGCGTCCAGCACAATGCTGGCGAGCGTGCGTGACAGCATGGCCTGCGCGCGATGCTCCTTGAGCCGTGCGTAGACCTGGCCCGCGCCACGCAGGCGCAGGTACGGCACTTCCTCGATGCGCGCGTACACGGCATCGAGCGATTCGAAATTCGCCAGCAGTTGCGCGGCGGTCTTGGGTCCCACGCCCGGCACGCCCGGGATGTTGTCGACGGCATCGCCGGTGAGCGCGAGGTAATCCACGACCTGATCCGGACGCACTCCGAGGCGCTGCTTGACGCCGTGCGCGTCCCAGCGCAAATCCCTGGAAAAATCCCATTGCTCGTCATGGGCGCCGATGAGCTGGCCGAAATCCTTGTCCGCGGAGACGATCACGCTGCGCATCCCGTGCGCGCGACCGACGCTGACCGCGCTGCCGATCAGGTCGTCGGCTTCATATTCGTGGTCGGCGAGCACGCACAGGCCGATCGCCGCCGCCATGCGCTTGCAGTAGGCGAACTGCACCTTCAATTCCTCGGGCGGCAGCTCGCGGTTGGCCTTGTAGGCCGGGTAGATCGCGTTGCGAAAGGAACTCGTCAGCGATTCGTCGAACGCCACCACGACATGGCTCGGCTGCGCGCGTTCGAGGAAGTCGCACAAGAAACGCGTGAAGCCGTGCACGGCATTGACCGGCGCGCCGTCGGTGTCGAAAAACTCCGGCGGCATCGAATGCCAGGCGCGGAACACGTACAGGCTGGCATCGATCAGGTGCAGCGTGGGTTTCACGCGTGCCACTCGCGCACGACATCGCGCAACGCCGGCCGGTTGCGCTCGGGTACGGCCTCGCGCGGCGTGCCGATGTGGACGAAGGCGATGAGGCGTTCGTTGGGCGCGAGGCCGAACAATGCGACCGCGTCGGCATCGTAGGTCATCCAGCCGGTCAGCCACTGCGCACCGAAACCCAGCGCCTGTGCGCCGAGCAGCAGGTTGTGGGCCACGCAGCCAGCAGACAACAGTTGCTCCTGCGCCGGAATCTTCGGATGCTTGTCGTCGATGCGCGCGATCACCGCGACGATCAGCGGCGCGAAGGAAAAACGCTCGCGATCCTTGGTCAGCAAGGGCGCGCCGATATTTGGCTCCTTGCGCGCGTGCAGTCGCGCGAGGCGCTCGCCCAGCGCGATGCGGTCTTCGCCGGAAATCGTGAGCAAGCGCCACGGCACGAGCTTGCCGTGGTCTGGCACGCGGATCGCGCAGGCGAACAGGCGCTCGCATTGCTCCGGCGTCGGGCCAGGCTCGCCCAGCTGGCGCGAAGGCGTGGAGCGGCGGGAATCGATGAGGTCGAGCAGATCCATGTGAAAAGATAGGTAAGTCCGGGATTTCAAGGATAGCAGTCGAGCCGATCAATTCGCCCGGCACGCAAATGGTAACCATGCCTGCATCCAATGCGCGTGCGGCAACCATGGCCCTGCCAGAGTAAGCACGGCGCTGGCGAGCAGGGCGCAGCCGGCGATGCGTCGCGCCGCCGGCTTGGCGCTGAATCCGGCGAAGCGTTGCGCGCCGACCGCGGCGAGGAACATCGACGGCAAGGTGCCGATGCCGAATGCGGCCATGGTCGCCGCGCCATGCAGCGCATCGCCCTGCAGCGCGGCGATGATGAGCACGGTGTAGACGAAGCCGCAGGGCATGAAGCCCCAGACCATGCCGAAGGCGAGTGCGCGCGGCACGCTGGTGACGGGCAACAGGCGCCGGCCGAGCGGGGCGATGCGCTGCCACAGCGCGTGCCCGATGCCGAAACCCGGATCGCGCACGCGCCCGAATGCGACCAGCGCACCGAACAGCAGCGCGAGCGCGGCGAGCGAGCGCAAGAGGCGACGCACCGCTTCGATGTCGAGTGCGCCGATCAGGGCGCCGAGCGCGCCGCCGAGCAAAAGGCCCGCGAGCGTGTACGCCGACGCGCGGCCAAGCTGGTAGCCGACGAGAAGCAGGGGCTGCGGGCGACCGTCCGCGCGCCTGGCCGTGGCGATGCCCAGCGCCGCGGAAATGCCGCCGCACATGACGATGCAATGTCCGCTCGCGGCAAGACCGAGCAACAACGCGGCGGCGAGGGTCAGCGAGTCGCTCAAGCGCGCGGCTCCTCGTCATCGGTCGCTGGTGCTTCGGCGGGCCTGGGCGTCGGCTCATCGAGCAATGGAAGGATTTTCGGCGTATCCATGTCGTCGAACTGGTCGTGCTCGACCGCCCAGAAAAACGCGATGCCGGCACCGATCAGGAGCAGGATCGACAGGGGAATCATGACGACGAGTATGTTCATGGCTGGGTGTTCATGACGCGGTGCGCAGTGTCGCCGATGCGGAAATATCGGCGGACGCCGTCGTGTGCGGTCCGATGCGCAGCGCGTTGAGGATCACCACGAGCGAACTCGTGGACATGCCGATCGCCGCCAGCCACGGCGGCACGAAGCCGAGCGCGCCGAGCGGTACCACGGCAAGGTTGTAGGCCAATGCCCAACGCTGGTTCTGGCGCAGCACGGCGAGCGTCTCGCGCGCCAGCGCGCGCGAGCGC
>JAFEFP010000030.1 GCA_018240545.1 Pseudomonadota bacterium
GTCGAGCGCGCCACAGGTCAGCGTGCGCGTGGCGGTCATGTAATAGGTCTTGCCGGCGATGCGCGCGAGCGGCTCCTCGATGCCCTCGAAACGTCCGATCGGCGTGTCGAACTGCTCGCGCACGGTCGCGTACGCGCCGGAGATGCGCGTCATCATCTGCGCCGCGCCGACGGACAGGGCCGGCAGCGAAATCGAACGACCCGCGGCGAGGCATTCCATCAGCATGCGCCAGCCGTGGCCGATGCCCTCGCGCCCGCCGATGATGCAGTCCAGCGGCGCGAACACATCGTTGCCGACGATGGGGCCGTTCATGAACGGCACGCCCATGGGATCGTGGCGCTGGCCGATCTCGATGCCGGGCAAGTGCGCCTCGATCAGCGCGCAGGTGATGCCGAGGTCTTCCTTGTCGCCGAGCAGGTGTTCCGGATCCTGGATACGGAACGCAAGGCCGATCAAACTGGCGACTGGCGCCAGCGTGATGTAGCGCTTCTTCCAGTTCAGGCGCAGGCCGAGCACTTGTTTGCCGTCGACGACGCGCTTCTCGACCACGCCGGTGGATTGCGTGGCCGCCGCGTCGGAGCCGGCTTCGGGCCCGGTCAGGCCGAAGCACGGCACGTCTTCGCCGCGCGCGAGGCGCGGCAGATAATATTTGCGCTGCTCCTCGGTGCCGTAGTGCAACAGCAGTTCGCCGGGACCGAGCGAGTTCGGCACCATCACGGTCACCGCCGCCGTCACCGAGCGCGAGGAAATTTTCGTCACCACGCGCGAGTGCGCGATCGCGGAGAATCCGAGTCCGCCGTATTCCTTCGGGATGATCATGCCGAAGAAACGGTTCGTCTTCAGGAACGCCCAGATGTTCGCCGGCAAGTCGCGTTGCTGGTTGATCTGCCAGTCGTCGAGACGTGCGCACAGCTCCTTGACCGGCCCGTCCATGAACGCCTGTTCTTCGGGGGTGAGTTTCTGCGGAACGAAATCGAGCAGCTTGTGCCAATGTGGGCGTCCGGAAAACAGTTCTGCATCCCACCACACCGTGCCGGCGTCCAGCGCAATGCGCTCGGTTTCACCCAGGCGCGGCAGCACCGGCGCCATCAGCTTCATCGCAAATCGCGAAACGACCTGGCGGCGCAGCAGGGGAATGCCGGAGATCGCCGCCAGCACGACGAGTGCGATCACCGTGCCCTCGAACAGCAGCGGCGAGGCGACGCCGCAAATGCGCCAGCCGATCAGCCACAGGGCGGCGGCGCCGCTCCAGGCGAAGAATCCGTAGCCAAGGAACAGCAGCGTGCCGAGCAGGATCAGCGCGAGGACGAACGTGAGGACCATGGGCGCACCGCAGTGGAGTCGGTCGAACGCCTATCATCCGCCGTGGACGGGAAAAAGCAAAATCTCCGGGACGCGGCTATGGTTGCTGCGGCTGCTTCAGATCCGACGTGTTCCAGTTGAATTGCAGAAAGAGCACGCTCGCCGCGCCGGACGCGTCGAAACGCACGCGGCATTCGAAAGCCTGCTTGTCCTGGCTCGGCAGGCCCTGGTCGAGGATCACGGTCGACGTGAGCAGCAGGGTATCGGGCGATTCCTGCCGGGCATGCGCGGCCAGATCCTTCAGGTCGACCGTATAGCCGCGCCCGCCCACGCGCTTGGCGATCTCGACGTTGCAAGCGGCCGCCGCCTGGTCGCTGCGGCCGGCGCCGCACGCGCTCAATGCCAAGCCGATGCCGATGATCCAGCCGATGCGCGTCCGCATGATCGACCCCGCCATGTTTGTCGATGGATGGATACTACACCCGGGACGCAGCGCGGGCGCGTGGCGACGCTCAGTTTCCGGACAGCGCCGACCGGACTTGCGGCGAGATGGCGTCGAGCCAGCGCCGGTACATCGCGGCGGAGGGATGCAGGCCATCGGCGATGAGCATGCCGTCGCCGCCCTCGCGCGAGATGGCGGTTACGTCCGCGAAGGCGACCCGTCGCGAACGGGAAATTTCCGCGGCTGCGGCATTGAAGGCATTGATCTCGCGGGCGACTTGCGCAAGGTCGCGACCGCTTTGCTTGCCGAAGCGGGTGACGCCCCAGTCCGGGATCGAGACGACGACCACGCGGCGCGCATCGCCCCCGGCGAGCGCGATCGCGCGTTCGAGCAGGGCACGGAATTCGACGCGGTAGTCTTCGACATCGCGGCCGCGATACTGGTTGTTGACGCCGATCAGCAACGTGACCAGCGCGTATGGCGGCTGGAATTCCTGCGCATCCATGGCTGCGGACAGCTCGTCCGTGGTCCAGCCGGTGCGCGCGACGATTTCGGGTTCGGCGATGGCGATGCCGTGCTGGCGCAGCGCGGCAGCGAGCTGGCGCGGCCAATTGTCGTTCTCAGGGACTCCCTCGCCGATCGTGTAGGAATCGCCGAGCGCAAGGAAACGTGGCGGCGGAATTGGACTGCTCGCGAGCACGATGGCGGCAGCGAGGTCAAGCCACATGGCGCTGCCGCGAAGCAGCCATGTGTGCCAGGCAACGTTCGATGCGCGTGAACACCTCGCGCAATTGCGCCGGCGGCGGCAGCAGGGTGACGCGGAAATAATTGGCCTGCGCGATGTTGAAGCCGCGGCCCGGCACGATCAGCACGTTTTCGGTTTCGAGCAATTGCAGCGCGAATTCGTGGTCGTCGAAATCCGCCATCGTCTCGGCGCGCACCGACGGAAACGCGTACAGCGCGCCCTGTGGCGCGACGACGTCGAGGAATTCGCTTTGTGCGCAATGTTCCACGACGGCGCAGCGCGCCTCGTACAGGCGACCGCCGGGTACAGTCAATGCGGTGATCGTATCCGGTCCGGTCAACGCCGGCGCGATCGCCCATTGTCCGGGCACGTTCGCGCACAGGCGCAGGCTCGCAAGCAGGTCCAGCGCGTGATGGATCTCGCTCAACGCATCCCGTGCGCCGGAAAGGCTGACCCAGCCCACGCGCCAACCGCAGGCGCGATGCACCTTGGACAAGCCGCCGAACGTGAGCGTTGGCACATCCTGCGCGAGCGGCGCGAGCGCCTGGAAGCGCGCACCGTCGTAAACGATCTCGTCGTAGATTTCGTCGCTGAGCAGAACCAGCCGGTGGCGCCGCGCGACGTTCACGAGCGCGGCGAGGAGTTCTTGCGGATAGACCGCGCCGGTCGGATTGTTCGGATTGATGACGACCAGTGCACGCGTGCGCGGAGTGATCAGCGCCTCGATCTCGCCGGGGTCCGGCAGGTGGCCGCGTGCGGCGGGACAGCCGTAGTAGCGTGCGTTGCCGCCGTTGAGCGTCACCGCGGCGCTCCACAACGGGTAATCCGGACTTGGCAACAGCACTTCGTCGCCGGCATCGAGCAGGGCGCGCAGGCCCATGTCGATGAGTTCGCTCACGCCATTGCCGACAAAGACATTCGCCGCCGATGCGTTGTGTGCACCGCGTGCCTGTTCGCGCGCAGCGATCGCTTCGCGGGCAACCAGCAAGCCTTGCTGCGGGCAATACGCTTCGCTGTCGGTCACGTGCCCGGCGACGGCACGGCGCAGGTGTTCGGGTGCGGCGAAGCCAAAGCGCCCGGGATTGCCGATGTTCAGATGCACGATGTCGCGACCGGCGGCCTCGAGTTCGCGCGCACGGCGCGACAACTCGCCGCGGATGTCGTAACGGACTTGCGCCAGTCGCGGGTTGGCGCGAACCGGCGGATGGGGCAGGGGCACGGACATGATCGCGGGCAAGAAATTGTTGTGGCGCAGCATGCTAGCCGAACCGGGCGCAAATTCAAGGCGGATGGCCTGCGCAGGGTAAAATGACGGCATGCATTCGATCGACGAACCCGCCCGTCTCGCCGCCATCGGCTGGCGTGGCGACGCCTGGGAAATGCCTGCCGGCAAACGCCTGGCGCGAGTCATCGCCCAGCATCGCAACGGCTACCGCGTGCATGACGGCACCAGCGAGTGCACCGCGCAGCCGGCGCCGCGCTTCCTGCGCCGCGATGTAGACCCGGCCGAGCGGCCGGCGGTGGGCGATTTCGTGGTGCTGGCCATGACGACGACGCCGGCGATCGAGGAGATCGTGCCGCGGCGCAGCCTGCTCGTGCGCGCCGCCGCCGGCGAACGCCATCGTCGCCAGGTCATCGCCGCGAACGTCGACACCGTGTTCGTGCTGATGGGGCTGGATGGCGACTTCAACCCGCGCCGCATCGAACGCTACCTCGTGCTGATCGAAGGCAGTGGCGCGCGGCCGGTGGTCGTGCTGACGAAAATCGACAAGGTGGAAAATGCCGCATCCACAGCGCTGCGTGCGGAATTGCACGCGGCGATTCCGCAGGTGGAAACGCTGGCGATCAACGCCAAGGACGCGGCCAGCGTCGCGGCGTTGCTGAAATATCTGCAAGCGGGAGACACCGCCGTGCTGGTGGGATCCTCCGGCGCGGGCAAATCCACGCTGACCAATACCCTGCTTGGCGTGGAGCGCCACGCCACCGCCGCCGTACGCGGGCACGACAGCCGTGGCCGCCACACCACCACGCACCGGGCATTGGTGCAACTGGCCAGCGGCGGCTGCCTGATCGACACGCCGGGCATGCGCGAGATCAAGTTCACCGGCGACGAGGAACTCGCGACGGCGGCGAGTTTCGCCGACATCGAGGCGCTGGCGCTCGACTGCCGGTTCGGGGATTGCGCCCACGTCGGCGAACCCGGTTGCGCGGTACGCGCGGCGCTGGAATCCGGCACGCTCGATGCGGCGCGCTGGCAGGCCTGGCTGAAATTGCGCGGCGAAGTGGCCGCGGCCGGCGACACGCTCGAGGCGCAGCTCCGGCGCAAATCCGCCGCGCGCGTGGCGAACAAGGCGTTGGGCAAACGCCTGGCGGAAAAATATGGACGCAACTGAAATCGCCGCAGCGATCGCGCGCGCCAGGCAGGCGTTGCAGCGCGGCGATGCGGTTGCCGCCGAACGCACGTTGCGTCCGGCGCTTGCCGACAGGCCGGACGATGCCGAAGCGTTGCGCCTGCTCGGCATGGCGCAAAACGCGCAAGGCGATCACCGCAACGCGGCAGCGAATCTGCGCCGAGCGGTCGGGCTCGATCCGCACAACGCGCTTGCCTTCAACAGCCTTGGCAGCGCTTTGGGCCGCCTTGGCGACAAGCCGGCGGCAGCCGAAGCATTTGCCAGGGCGTGCGCGCTGGCGCCGCGAATCGCGCAGTTTCACTACAACCTGGGCAAGGTCCTGAGCGAGGATGCGCGTTCGGGGGAAGCGCTGGTTCCGCTGCGCGAGGCGGTTGCGCTCGATCCAGGCAACCTGCCGGCGCAGTTTCTGCTCGCGCACGAGGAGCGCGTGACCGGCGATACGCAAGGCGCCATCGGCCGCTATCGCGCCTTGCTCGACAACCATCCGGAGCGCGCCGAGGCCTGGCTCGGATTGGCGGGAATGCAGCGCCTGCGTTTCTCGGCGCACGACGTGGCCGACATGGAACGGGTCAAGCCGCAGATGAAGGATGAAGACGACAGCATCTCGATACGATTCGCCCTGGCGCGCGGCTACGAGGACCTCGGCCGATTTGCCGAGGCGTTTGCGATGTATGAAGAAGCCAACGCGCGCGTGCGCAGCCACTTTCCCTGGGATGCCCGGCACTTCACGAGTCGCGTGAGCGAATTTCTGGGCGCGTTCCAGACAGCGGCTGTGGACGCAACGGACGCATTCGGCAGCGAGGTCGTTTTCATCGTCAGCCTGCCGCGTTCCGGCTCGAGCCTCACCGAACAGATCCTCGCTTCGCATCCGTTGGTCGACGGTGCCGGCGAATTGCGGGATCTGCCAGCCGTGATTCACGCGGAATCCGCGCGCCGTGGCCGGGAGTTTCCGGCCTGGGTCGCCGCTGCCACGCCCGCGGATTGGCGGCGGCTCGGCGCGGACTACCTGCAACGTACCGCGCGCTGGCGCGAACGACATCCGCATTTCACCGACAAAGCGCCGGACAATTGGCGTTTCGTCGGTGCGATCATGGCCATGTTGCCCGGCGCGCGCGTGGTGATCTGCCGGCGCGATCCGGTGGAAACGTGCCTTGCCTGTTTCCGCCAACTGTTCGCGCGCGGCGGGCAGGCGTTCAGCTACGATCTGGACGACCTGGCCGCCTACTGGCAGGACTTCGACCGCGCCGCACGGCATTGGCAGCGGTTGCATCCGGATCGCGTGCGCACCCAATCGTACGAGGCGCTTATCGCCGAACCCGAAGCACAGATTCGCGCCCTGCTCGGATTCTGCGGACTGCCGTTCGATCCGGCCTGCCTGAACTTCCACGAAACCCGGCGCAACATCGCCACCGCCAGCGCCGCGCAGGTCCGCGAACCGTTGCGTCGCGACAGCGCGCGCGCACCGGCCTATGGCGTGTTGCTTGAACCATTGCGCAGGAGCCTGAGATTGAGCCGTCCTGCAGTGTGCGACGATCGGTTAGAATAGATGCGTTTGATCATTTCCCGTAACCGCTGGTGATGACAGCGGTGGTTTAGCGAGCGTTATAAAATTGTCGTATGGCGTGAAAAGCCCTGCCGTATGCACATCTGGATACTCATTTGAATGTTTACAGACAGTCAACGTCTCGCTGGACTGCCGGCAGATCTAGTGCGCCACCGCAACGCGGCGGTACATGCGCTGGTCGAGGGCCGCATTGATGCGGCCGCTGAAGCGTTGACCGAAGCGATGAACCGGGCGCCGGTGCAGCCTGAATTGCTGCGCCTGCAGGCACTGGTGGATTTGAGGTGCGGCCGAACCGAGCAAGGCATCGGGCTGCTCCTTCAGGCTCGTGCCATGCGTCCGGAAGATCCCCTGATTCATGACGCGCTCGGAACGGCGTACGAAGCGGTCAGTGATCACATGCGCGCGCGGCAGTCGCTGTTTAGCGCCTGTCGACTGGAACCGGACAATCCCGGATTCTGGTTCAACTATGCCAATCGTCTGTATGAGGTCGGCGACAACGTGGGCGCGATGCACGCTGTGGATCGCGTATTGAAGCTCGACCCGCGCAATACTCAAGGTCGTGGTTTGTTTGCAACGCTAATGATGGCATCCGGACGTAACGATCAAGCGCTCGATATGTACCGAAGTATCGTGCGTGATGATCCGTTTCGCGCTGGTATTGTCTGGTGGTGGCTCGCCACGATGAAGCCTTTACCTTTGTCAATTTCTGACATTGACGTGATGCAGCGGATCTTTTTGGATCGATCGGTCTTGCCGAAAGATCGTGTGCCAACCGGGTTTGCGTTAGCGCTAACGCTGGAGAATCGCGGTCGAATCGAAGAGGCATTCCATGTTATGCAGATGGCACACGCGCTGGCGCGCGAGATCTCGCCGCCTTACGATCTGAAACGCGCATCCACTCATCAGGACGACATCCTTGCGCAGTTCGAGACTCGTCCTGCCGAGGCTCCGAATGCGCAGGGGCGCGAGGTCCTGTTTGTGGTCAGCATGCCGCGATCGGGATCGACCCTGACCGAACAGATACTTGCCACTCATTCGCAAGTGGACGGGGGGGGCGAATTGTCGGATTTCCTTCAGGTCGTCACGGATGAGTCCGATCGCGAGAAAATGACGTTTCCCGATTGGGTACACTCGCATTCACCGGAAAAATGGCGTCTCTTGGGGCAACGTTACCTTGCGCGCACCCGTCGATTTCGGGCACGCAAGCCGCGCTTCACGGACAAGAGTCTCGGCAACTGGTTGCTGACCGGCGCCATTCTCAGTGCCTTGCCCGAAGCGAGGGTCATTGTCGTTCGCCGTGATCCGCTGGAAACGTGTCTGGCCTGCTATCGGTACATGATCACGCACGCCTACACCCATTCGTTTGCCGATCTTGCGGCGGTGTGGCGGAATTTCGATCGTGGCGTGCGCTTCTGGCAGGAGCGTTATCCGGATCGAGTCTACGTCCAGCATTACGAAAAATTGGTGGCAAATCCGGAAGGACAGATCCGCAAGTTGTTGGAATTTTGCGATTTGGCGTTCGAGGAAGCGTGTCTGACTTTTCACGAGACCGAGCGATTCGTGACAACCCCAAGTGCGACCCAGGTACGCGAACCGATCCGCAAGGACACCGCGCGTGCGCGAAAGTATGGAGCGCTACTGGACCCGCTGCGCGCTGAATTGGGATTGCCACCGTTCACGGCCTGACTTATCTGGAGACCTCGTGTGGACCGCAACGAATTGATCGCCGATCTGCCCGCTTCGATTCGTGAAGTCATGCTGCAATCCGATTTGGCACTGCGCCGGGGTGATCGAGTTGGAGCGCTGGCGATCGCTCGCCGAGCCGCGCAAGCGGCACCGGGGCACCCGGAAGTGCTGCGAGTTCTTGCCGCGGCGCTGAGTGCGCATGGCCCTTCAGCTGAAGCCATCGATATGATCGAACAGGCACTGGCGTTCTATCCGGACGATCCGGTTGCGCTGACCACCCATGCGCTCGTGATGCAGGCGAACGGGCGTATCGATCAGGCCGTCGAATCATTCCGGCTGGCGAGTGAACTGGTTCCGGAGTCGGCGAACAATGCCTACAACCTGGGCCGCGCGCTTTTCCACCACGGCGAAGAAAGTGAAAGTCTCGGCGCACTGGAACGTGCGCTGGCGCTCGATCCGGAACATCGCAATGCGCGCGCCACCGCTGCGGAAGTGCTGGTCCGGCTGGGGCGCAGCGACGAGGCCGCCACCCATCTGCGCCACCTGCTTGAGCGCAATCCCGCCGATGTACGCACCTGGGCCGCGTTGGCGACGCACCGCGCCGCCGCGATCGATGCCGGCGATCTGGCGGCAATGACGGCGCTGTTCGACAATCCGGCGACCGGCGCCGACGACCGTGTGCGCCTCGGCTTTGCGCTCGGCAAGCTGCGCGCCGGACGCGCGGAACATGCGCAAGCCTTCTCCGCCTACGTTCGTGCCAATGCGCTGGTGCGCGAACGCGTGCCCTGGAACGCGGCCGGACATGCGCGTGCGGTCGGCGAGCTGCTCGGGGCTTTCGTCGCGCCGGCCAAGGCGGATTCGAACCTGGGCTCGGACATGATCTTCGTTGTCAGCTTGCCGCGGTCGGGCTCGACCCTGGCCGAGCAGATTCTCGCCGCGCATCCGCGGGTGGATGCCGGCGACGAGCGCAACGACGTATTCAATGTCATCGAGGACGAAAACCGTCGCCGCAAGCAGCCGTTGTCGCAGTGGGCGAAAATTGCGACGACCGACGATTGGCAACGCCTGGGCGCGGACTATCTGCAACGTAGCCGACGCTGGCGCGCCGGCGGCACGCAGGCCACCGACAAGCTTCCGTCCAATTGGCTATGGCTGGGAGCGATCGCGGCGATGTTGCCGGGTGCGCGCGTGCTCGACTGCCGGCGCGACCGGCTGGAAACCGCGTGGTCGTGCTTCTGCCACCTGTTCCGCATCGGCACCCAGGATTTCAGCTACGACTTCGCCTCGATCGCCGCGTTCGCGCGCGACTACGACCATGCCATGGCGCACTGGAGCGCATTGTATCCGACGCGCATCCGCACGCAGTCTTACGAAGCCCTGGTGGCCGATCCGGAAGCGCAGACCCGCCAATTGCTGGATTTCTGCGGACTGGAATTCGATCCGGCCTGCCTGCGTTTCTGGGAGGCGCAACGCAGTGTGCGCGAGACCAGCGCGTCCCAGGTGCGCGAGCCGATCCGCCGCGACACCGCGCGCACGGACGCGTACGGCGCGTTGCTCGATCCGCTGCGGAAAGAACTTGGATTGCGGGCCTACGCAGCGACATGACCCGCACGCGCTATAGTGCGTGCCATGGCCGACTCGCCGGCAGCCCTCGACCGCATCGCGGAACTCGACCGCCGCCTCGTCGCGGCAGTCAAGGGCATCAAGCTGCTCGCCGCCTTGAGCTCCCCGGCCAGCGTGCAGGACGCCTTCCTCGCCGGCTGGCGCGCGGGCAAGCCGCAATTGCCCAAGGTGGAATGCGCGAAATCGGATTTTTCGCGCACACGCGAAGAGCTTGAAGCGATCTTCCTTGCTGCCGATGCGGGCCATCCGCTCGGCGACTACCTGCGCCGCTGCGCGCAGTCCTGGCGCATTGCCACCGAACTGCTGGATGCCGCCGGAACCGCCGCCGTCACGGCGCATTCGATCAACCTGTTCGGCCGGCCGAACCAACGCCTGCCCGGCGGCACGGTCAGCACGCTCGATGCGGCGCGCCATTTCATCGAATTGGCCGACGAGCTCGGCGGCGAGCTCGCGGTACACGAGGCCGACTACTGCATCCCGGCGGGCGTCTTGCGCGAGGAATTGCAGCAGCGCCTGGACGATTTCTTCGGTGCCGGCACGATCCGCGTGGAGACCGATCCGGATCTCGTCGCCAAGGCGGCGGCTGGCGCGACGCGCATCCGCCTGCGTGCGGCGACGTGCTTTTCCGAATACGACAGGCACCAGTTGCTCGAGCACGAAGCGTTCGTGCATTCGCTGACCGCGCTCAACGGCCGCGCGCAGCCGATGCTGGGTTCGTTCGCGACGAACTCGCCGCGCATCACCGCCACGCAGGAGGGCCTGGCGGTCTACGCCGAACTCATCTCCGGCTCGATGGACATCGGTCGCATGAAGCGCATCTCCTTGCGTATCCTGGCCATTGACAAGGCGCTGAATGGGGCGGATTTCATCGAGGTGTTCCGGTTCTTCCTCGAATCCGGGCAGACGGATGTGGACAGTTTCGCCTCGGCCGCGCGCGTTTTCCGCGGCGTGCCGCCGACGGGCGGCGGCGCGTTCACCAAGGACGCGGTGTACCTGCACGGCCTGCTCTCGGTGCACACATTCTTCCGCTGGGCGCTGAAGAACAAGAAGCTGCAATGGTGCCGCAACCTGTTCGCCGGCAAGATGGCGCTGCACGACATGATCGCGCTGGCGCCGTGGTTCGAATCCGGCGTCATCGCGGCGCCGAAATTCCTGCCGCCGTGGATGCAGCACGTCAACGGCCTTGCTGGTACGCTCGCCTTCTCGTTGTTCGCCAACCGCATCCGCCTGGACAAGGTCGAAGCGGAAGATCTGGTCCTGGGCATGTGAGGATCGCACGATGAAAAACCTATCGCTGGCTCTGGCACTGTCGCTCGCGTTGCCAACCGCATTCGCCGCCGAATCCGACGCGCAGCGCGTGCAACAGGTGTTGCCGCAGATCACCGCGTGGCGGCGTGACATCCACCAGCATCCGGAACTGAGCAACCGTGAGGTGCGCACCTCTGCGCTGGTGGCCGCCGAATTGAAAAAGCTTGGCTACACCGTGCGCACCGGCCTCGCCCATACCGGCGTGACCGGCGTGCTCATCGGCGGCAAGCCGGGGCCGAAGCTTGCCATCCGTGCGGACATGGACGCGCTGCCGGTCACCGAACAGGTCGATGTGCCGTTCGCCTCCAAGGCGACCGGCGTCTATCAGGGCAAGACGGTCGGCGTCATGCACGCCTGCGGCCACGATGCGCACACGGCGATGCTGCTCGGCCTGGCGGAAATTTTCGCCGGCATGAAAAGCGCCTTGCCCGGTCGCGTGATGCTGATCTTCCAGCCGGCCGAGGAAGGCGCGCCGCAAGGCGAGACCGGAGGTGCGCCGCAGATGGTCAAGGATGGCGTGTTCGCGGATTTCAAGCCCGACGCGATTTTCGGCATGCACGTGGTCAGCACGATGAACGTCGGCACGGTCGGCGTGCGCGCGGGCGGCGCGATGGCCAGCTCCGACACGTTCCGCATCGTGGTGCACGGGCGCCAGAGCCACGGCGCGCTGCCGTGGAAGGGCATCGATCCGATCGTGACGGCCGCGCAGATCGTGGTGGACGCGCAGACCATCGTCAGCCGCCAGCTCGATATCAATTCCAATCCGGCGGTGGTCACGTTTGGCATCTTCAATGGCGGGCAACGCTTCAACATCGTGCCGGAGACGGCGGAACTGCAAGGCACCGTGCGCACCTTCGACGAGGGCATGCGCAAGCAGGCGCTGACCTCGCTGCGCAACATCGCCGAGCACGTCGCCGCGGCGAATGGCGCGACGGTGGAAACGCAAATCCCGTTGTCGGCGGACAGCAGCAATCCGGTCAATTACAACGATCCGCCGCTGACCGCGCGCGTGCGTGCGAGCCTGGAAACCGCCATCGGCAAGGATCACGTCGTCGAATCCCCGCGCTGGACCGCGTCGGAGGACTTTCCGTATTTCGGCCTCGGCGCGCACGCGCCAAGCGTGTATTTTTTCGTCGGCTCGACGCCGGCGGGCGAGGACGCCGCAACCGCACCGACCAACCATTCGCCGAAATTCTTCCTCGACGAAGGCGCGCTGGACATCGGTGCGCGCGCCATGCTGCAAGCCGCGCTGGACTATCTTGGCCACGGTGTCGATCATTGATGTCCTGGCCGAGGTACGCCCTTTTTGCAATTCTCATTCTTGCCTGGGCGTCAGGATGTTCGATCGTCCCCCGCCTGGTCCGCACATGGCCCTGCAGCATGTGTGGGCCGCTGCGCAGCGTTGGTCCCGATTGCAATGCTTGATCGGCCCGACGACACGATATTCCCGAACGGCTTCGACGCCTGCGATTGACCGTGCGCTGGTTGCAACGCGACTGGCAGGGTGTAGAGTGATGGCGGGGGACAGACGGTCTTGCGGAGGCTCGTCATGTTCCAGCATGTCTTGTTTCGTGTCGCCGGCGCGCTCCTCGCGCTGCTGGGTCTGGGTGGCGTCGCCTCGGCGGCGCCAGCTGCTGCCACGCCAGCGTGCGCGCCAGACCTGGCGGCGCGCATCCAGCATACGCTCGAAGCCTATCGTGCGCGCACGCACGCACCGGGCATCGCTGCGGCCTTCTACGATCATGGCGCGACGTGCCTGTTCGCCTTGGGTGAGGCGGGCGGTCGCGGCGGCGCGGTCACGCCGGACACCGAATTCGCCATGGGCTCGGTGGAGAAAACCTTCAACGCGACGCTGCTTGCGCTCGCGATCGCGCGTGGCAAGGCGACCATCGACGATCCCGCGGCGCGCTATCTCGTGGCCGGCGACGGCGCGCGCGTGCATCGCAATGCGCCGTTCGCACGCGTCACATTGCGCAATCTCGTGACACACACCTCGGCCCTGCCGCGCCAGCCGCCGGGCGCGCGGCCAACCAGCAAGACCTTGTTCGTGGACCAGCCCCTGCCGGCGACGGTCATCCGTTTTCTCGACACCTGGCGACCGAAATATGCACCCGGCACGAAATACGCGTATTCGAATTTCGGCTTCGTGTTGGCCGGCGAAGCGGCGGTGAACCTCGATGGCGGACCCTACACGCGCCTGCTGGCGCAGGAGTTGACGCGCCCCCTGGGCATGATGCGTACCGGCATGTTCTGCCAGACCCCGGCGCCGGACTGCGCGGAAAACATCCAGCGCAACGGCAAGCGCGGCCAGCTGCCGGTCGGCCTGTGGACGACGGCACGCGACATGTTGCGTTACCTGCAGGCCAATCTTGGCGTGCTCGACGCCCCGCGGATGCTGGCGCGTGCGCTCGAAATCGCACATCAGGAATTGTTCCGCGCGGATGCCGACCACGCGATCGGCATGGCCTGGGAGCGCTGGCACCGCGGCGACAACCTGCTGGTGTCCAAGGATGGCGAGGATTCGGGCTTCAACAGTTGGGTCGGATTCGAACCGCGACGCCAAATCGGCGTGGCCGTGCTGAGCAATGGCGGCGACAAACCCAAGCCCGGCGCGCTCGGCAAGCAATTGCTGGCACTGGCGGCGGCGCCGTGATCGTGGGGAAGCCGCAACGATCCGTGTGCTAAGCTCGCAAGCCCGCAGCGGATGCGGGTTTGTGAGCATTCTGCCATGTCCATTTCCGACGACCTCAAGCAAGCCGCCCTCGAATATCACCGCCGCGCCCCACAGGGCAAGATCAAGATCTCCCCGACCAAGCCGATCATTACCCAGCGCGATCTGGCGCTGGCGTATTCGCCGGGAGTCGCTGCGGCGTGCGAGGCGATCGTCGAGGATCCGCGCGAGGTATCCAGCGTCACTGCGCGCGGCAACCTCGTCGCCGTGATCACGAACGGTACGGCGGTGCTGGGCCTGGGCAACATCGGCCCGCTCGCCGCCAAACCCGTGATGGAAGGCAAGGGCGTGCTGTTCCAGAAATTCGCCGGCATCGACGTGTTCGACATCGAAATCAACGAACACGACCCGGACAAGCTCGTCGACATCATCGCCGCGCTCGAGCCGACGTTCGGCGGCATCAACCTCGAGGACATCAAGGCGCCGGAGTGCTTCACGGTCGAGCGCCGTTTGCGCGAACGCGTGAAGATCCCGGTGTTCCACGACGACCAGCACGGCACCTCGATCATCGTCGGCGCGGCGGTGCTCAATGCGCTCACGGTGGTCGGCAAGAAGATCGACGAGGTGAAGATCGCCTCCACCGGCGCCGGCGCGGCCGGCATCGCCTGCCTGGACATGCTGGTGCAGCTCGGCGTCAAGCCGGAGAACATCCTGGTCGCCGATCGGGTGGGCGTGCTCTACCCCGGACGCACGCAAGAGATGGATCCGAACAAGCAGCGCTACGCACGCGACACCCGCGCGCGCACGCTCGCGGAAATCGTCAAGGGCGCGGACATCTTCCTCGGACTGTCCGCAGCCGGCGTGCTGACGCCGGAAATGACCAAATCCATGGCCGCACGGCCGATCATCCTCGCGCTCGCCAATCCGGTCCCGGAGATCCTGCCGGAACTGGCACGCGCGGCCCGGCCGGACGCGATCATCGCCACCGGGCGCTCGGATTATCCGAACCAGGTCAACAACGCGCTGTGCTTCCCGTACATCTTCCGCGGTGCACTGGATGTCGGCGCGACCACGATCAACGAAACGATGAAGGTCGCCTGCGTGCAAGCGATCGCGGAGCTGGCGCGGCGCGAGGTATCGGATGTCGCCGCGCGCGCCTATGGCGACCAGTTGCTTTCGTTCGGACCGGAATACCTGATCCCGCGCCCGTTCGATCCGCGCCTGCTCGTTTCGCTGGCACCGGCAGTCGCCAAGGCGGCCATGGAATCGGGTGTGGCGACGCACCCGATCGCCGACCTGCGCGCCTACCGCGACCGCTTGTCGCAGTTCGTCTTCCGCACCGGGCTGGTGATGAAACCGGTTTTCGAACGCGCCAAGGCCGAACCGAAGCGCGTCGTCTATGCCGAAGGCGAGGAAGACACGATCCTGCGCGCGGTGCAGACCCTGGTCGACGAGGGCCTGGCCCGGCCGATCCTGATCGGGCGTCCGAGCGTGATCGAAAAACGCATCGTCCGCCTGGGCCTGCGCATCCGCGCCGGCGAGCATTTCGAACTGACCAATATCGATGACGATCCGCGTTACGCCGATTACTGGGGCTTGTTCCTGAAACTCACCGAGCGCCGCGGCATCACGCCTGCGTTGGCCAAGGCACTGGTGCGTTCGCGGCCGAGCCTGATCGCCGCGCTGATGCTCGCGCGTGGCGAAGCCGATGCGATGATCTGCGGTGTGGTGGGACGCTACACGCGCCAGTTGCGCCACATCCTGGACGTGCTGCCGCTCGATGCCGGGGTCAGTTCGCCGGCGGCGATGACTGCGGTGCAAAACGACCGCGGCACCTGGTTCTTCGTCGACACGCATGTGCAGTACGACCCGACCGCCGAACAGATCGCCGAGGCAACCTTGCAGGCCGTGCTGCGCCTGAAATTGTTCGGCATTACTCCGAGGGTGGCACTGCTGTCGCACTCGAATTTCGGCAGTCACGAAAATCCGAGCGCCTGCAAGATGCGCAGGGTGCTCGAGCTCGTGCGCGCAAAGGATCCGCAACTGGAGATCGACGGCGAAATGCAGGCCGACACCGCGCTGAACGAGGAAATCCGCGCGCGCGTGTTTCCAAATTCCCTGCTGCGCGGACGCGCCAACGTGTTCGTGTGCCCGAACATGGACGCGGCCAACATCGCCTACAACATGGTGCGCCAGCTGACCGATGGCGTCGCGATCGGGCCGATCCTGATGGGCGTGTCCAAGCCCGCGCATGTGCTCACGCCGGCATCCACCGTGCGCCGCGTGGTCAACATGACCGCGATCGCGTGCGTGGAGGCGCAGATCCGGGCGCAGGCGGCGCCGGCCTGACCGCGTGGTCAGGCTTTTTCGGCGACGGCGATGAATCCGGGTATCGGCATGTTGTTCTCGAGCCGCACGTCGATCGGCTCGATCTGGCAAC